>CBDVCG010000276.1:0-3889 GCA_965372425.1 uncultured Anaerolineales bacterium | reverse complement strand
TGAGCATGGTCGAGCAAGTATTCGCAGACGAGCTCGGAGAACAATTGGTCTCAAAGATACGATGGGATTTGGGCGTAGCGCTGACCCGGCTTCTGGAGAAAGGTTCTATCGAATGGTTCGACGACATCCGAACGGAGGAAGTCGAGAGTCAGGAGGAAATCCTGCTCATAGCACTCGCTGACAGTCTCGAATACCTCGACGATGCCCTGGGAAGCAACGCCTCAAAATGGCGCTGGGGTGACCTCCATACTGCAACGTTTGAGAACCAAACCTTGGGAAAGAGCGGCATACCACCGATCGAATGGCTGCTCAATCGGGGACCTGTTGAAACCGACGGCACTGCAGGAGCAGTGAACGCCACGTCTTATAACATGAATGAGCCCTTCAGTCTTGTCAGTCTGCCCTCCTACCGGCAGGTTGTCGATCTGCAGTATTTTGAGAACTCGCAGTCGATGCACACCACAGGGCAGAGTGGCAACACGTTCCACAAACATTATGACGACATGATCGATCCGTGGCGGAACATCGAGTACCATCCCATGCTGTGGACACGTGGGCAGGTAGAAGCTGCGGTTGAATCACGCATGATCCTCACACCATAAGATTCGGACGGTGAAATTGCCGGACACTGAGCACATCCTCCGGCTCTCATCAAGGCGCACCATCCTCAGAAACTTAAAAAGGGCGTACGATCTACGCCCTTTTTCTCTATTACGATGGACATGGAGCAGCTTAGAAGAACATAACCCTCTGGGTGACCATCAAGCACATCATGCCCAGCACAATGACAGTGCCCAGGAGCAGCAAAGAGATGAAGAAACGCTGTCCCGGAGTCATGCCGAGGAAATTTCCACCACTACCGCCGGTATAGCGCTCTTCCTCGATGCTGAACGGACTTTCCACAGGCTCATCAAACATCGAGCTGCCATCTGTCATTTCACGCAAATCATCGAACATCATCGACCTCCAGAAACCCTCTCGCTCGATCCTCAGCCCAGCGAACGGTGGCGAGCAGATCAGGCAAAGTTTAGCTCAGTTCAAACCGCTGTCAATAGGCATGAGGTGAACCTCTCCCCCACGGACTGATATCACCTTTTCATCCTCTAACTTTATCCGCAATTGTCCTTCTGGCGACAACCCAGCTATTTCCCCGGTGAAGTTCAATCCGGGTCCCTCCAGCGTCACGATACAATCACGATAAGCAAGATTCTTTTCCCATTCCCGGACCATTTCATCCGATCCAACCAGGGGCAGCCAACTCCCGATACTCTCTAAAATCGCGGTGAGAGTTTCAGTCCGATCACAGTGAGCACCAGCTTCTTCATCAACACACGTAGCCGGGAAGTCCAAATCCTCGCTCTTCGGAACCGATTCGGGGTGAATGTTCACTCCGATCCCCAGAATCGCGTATTCCAGTTCATCACCCAGCCAGGAGGCTTCCACCAATACACCGGCGATCTTTTTTCCAGCAACAATGACATCATTTGGCCACTTAATCTCTGGCTCAATTGCAAGACTCTTCAGCGCTTCTACGACCCCAAGCGCGCCTAAGACCACAAGCCCGCCGAGTTCTTCAGCCGTCATCGCCCCAGGACGTATCACCAAGCTGAATGCAAGCGCACTCCGCTTTGGTGTAATCCATCTCTTTCCTGCCCTGCCTCTCCCGGCCATTTGCGAATCCGCTATGACGAGTGTGCCGTGGGTCGCTCCTTCATTTGCAAGGGATGCAGCCAGATCATTGGTGGAACCGACACTTTCTACATAACGGAATGGTTGACCCAGACCTGATACCGGGAGTGATTTTCGCAGGCGCACTTCGGATAACATGGATTCATTCTACCCCTGTGTGCATGATGTGTGCCAGCCAAGTTTTCAGCACAGGCTATTCTCTGCTACAATCGATGCATTCAGATATGAAGCTTCTTTGGGCACCCTGGCGCATGAAATACATCCTGGAAGACACACAAGAGGACGGCTGCCTGTTTTGCACCCTCGTGGAACAACAGGACGGCCCGGAAAACCTCATCCTGCACCGCGGCAAGCATGCCTTTGTCGTCCTGAACCGCTACCCTTATTCCAACGGTCATCTCATGGTCGTCCCCTACACACACATCGATACCCTCGAGACCCTCTCCAGTGAGATCCTCACGGAGCTGATGCTGCTCACACAGCAAGCGCTGGTTGTTCTGCGGAGAGCCTATAATGTCGATGGCTTCAACATCGGCTCAAACATCGGGGAGGCTGCAGGAGCCGGGATTGAAGAGCACGTACACCTCCATATTGTCCCTCGCTGGCGAGGTGACACGAATTTCATGGCTACGACGGCAGACACACGAGTCATCCCCGAAAACCTTGAAGAGACGTATCGCCTTCTTCGCAACCTCTGGACCAATGAAGAATCAACAAAGTAAAGCACCCCGCAGCGATCTGCGGGCATCTTCCAAGGGAAAAGCTTTGATGGGGGTTGCCAACCCCGTCTCCTGCTTGCCATTCATCCCTGCGGCGAGCGACAGAGTCTTCTGGCTTTTTCCCATAATCATCTGAGGACTCAACTCCGCGAGGCACACCACTCAACTAAACTCCCACGAGGACAACCATGACAGAGGATAAAAATTCAAGAGATGCGCTTATTCTGAGTGCAGCGAGGACTCCGATGGGACGATTCCAGGGAGCGCTGAGCAAACTCTCGGCCATAGAATTGGGCGCGGCTGTAATCAAAGCCGCTCTCGATCGTGCGGGTTTGGGCCCTACGGATGAAATCGACGAAGTGTTGATGGGTAACGTAGTCTCGGCCGGTCTCGGGCAAGCGCCTGCTCGACAGGCATCTATATTCGCGGGCATTCCACCGACCGTGGGAGCCACGACAATAAACAAGGTTTGCGGATCAGGATTGAAGACAGGGATGTTTGCGTCACAGGCTATCAAGGCAGGTGATGGAGACCTATTCGTCGCGGGTGGAATGGAGAGCATGAGCAACGCACCATTCCTGGTACGAGCCAGGGGTGGAGAACTACGCTATGGCCATCAAGAACTAACCGATGCGCTGCTCCTGGATGGTTTATGGGATCCATTTGAAGATTGGGCCATGGGTATGGCCGCCGAATGGATCGCGGACGAGTACGAGGTCACTCGAGAGGACATGGATATTTGGGCGTTTGAGTCTCATCAGAAGGCGATCAAGGCCATCGATGAAGGTAAATTTGCGGGTGAGGTCATCCCCGTTGAGGTCCCCGGTCGGAAAGGCTCGAAGACCATCGTCGAGGTTGACGAAACCCCGCGTCGAGATACATCCCTGGAGAAACTCGCCTCCTTAAAGCCAGCCTTTTCGAAAGACGGCAAGGTCACCGCCGGAAACGCGCCAGGGCTGAATGACGGGGCTGCTGCGGTAATCTATGCAAGCCGTGAGAAAGCCAGCGAACTCGGTGTGGACCCTCTCGCACGCGTCGTTGGCTACGCCAGCGCGGCCGTTCCACCGAAAGAACTATTCACCGCCCCCGCATATGCCATCCCGAAACTCATGGAGAAAGTGGGATGGATCGCCGAGGATGTCGATCTCATCGAATTGAATGAGGCCTTTGCCGCCCAGGTGTTGGCTGACGGGTATGCGCTGGCTGATAAAGGTTGGGATTGGGAAAGAGTTAATGTACACGGTGGCGCGATTGCCCTCGGGCATCCCATTGGTGCATCTGGAGCACGAGTTCTCACGACGTTGCTTTATGCATTAAGGGATCGAGGCCTCCAACGTGGCATCGCTTCCCTGTGCCTCGGCGGGGGCGAAGCGGTCGCCATGGCTATCGAATTGGAGTGAAACGCGCTTCCTTTGATGGTCAATATAGATTAATCCATTCTAGAGACATTCTAATAACTTAATGAGATCATTCCATGTAAG
>CBDVCG010000275.1:0-3907 GCA_965372425.1 uncultured Anaerolineales bacterium | reverse complement strand
ACCAAGCCCGCAGCGCTTCCGGGGAATTCAAGTGGGCGCTCTGGTTGTATCCGACCCATGGATATGCCCAAGATGCGGAGATGAGTCTCCCTGAATTTGAGGATTACGTCTACGGCACGACCTTTGCGGATACGGATGATCCTGTAGCGGCTTGGAATGGGATCCATGATGAGCAGCAGCGTCTGGTCGATTGGCTGAAGGGCAAGAAGATGCTCGAGGTGAAAGGTCCCAATGTCGATCTCAAGCTCTCGATCGAGGGACGAAGTTTTATCAATTCCGATGGACATAAGAACATGCCCAGCGGTGAAATCTACACCAGCCCGGTGGAAGATTCGACCGATGGCTGGGTTCGTTTCACCTATCCGGCGATACGAGAATCGCGAGAGGTAGACGGGATCGAACTTGTTTTCGAAGAAGGAAAAGTAGTCAAGGCTTGTGCGGCGAAGAACGAGGATTTTCTAACCGCCATGCTCGATACAGACAAAGGGGCGCGTTATCTTGGGGAGTTTGCCATCGGTACGAACAAACGCATCAACAAGTTTATCAAGAGCATCCTCTTTGATGAGAAGATCGGCGGGACGATACATATGGCAGTTGGATATGGATTTCCAGAAGCGGGTAGCAAGAATGAAAGCGCAATCCATTGGGACATGATCTGTGATATGCGTGAAGGTGGTCAAATCATCGTAGACGGTGAGCTTTTCTATGACTCAGGGGAATTCAAGATTTAACGCCCACTAACTTTCTTCAGACTCGGAGATTAACACTCCGCTACTAAGAAACTGCCATTCATGTCATCGCGAGCGTCTTTTTGCGAAGCGATCTCCCTCCGCGATTCAGGGTATTGCTTCAGTGGTAAAGCTGCTTCGCAATGACACGGGTTGAAGCTTCTTCCAGTTTGAGCCGCACCACACGCGCTGTGGTTTCACTCGCAATGACCCTTTCCGCTTAAGATACAGTTGGAGGCTCCGCCGCAGCCGATTGAGCCGTGAACCGTTTGGCTCGCGCGATGCGATCTTCGAGCGGCGGGTGAGAATGCAGCAGAAAGACGATCCATCGTACCGGGCTGGCTTCAGCCAGGTTCTGATTTGCCAACCGTGTCATTGCGTTCACAAAAGCTGAGGGGTTTTGCGTCATCCGTAGGGCGAAATCATCTGCCATGGTTTCTCTCCAACGAGAAAAAGCATTCCCGATTGGCATGGTCAGAAAACCCACGACGCTAAATACGAGCACCAGTGCAGGAAGAAGGGCCGGATTGTAGACGAAGGGAATGCCCAGGCTTGATGCAATCCACTCAAGCGTCTTTGCGCCCACGAAGAATACGATCAAGTTCAAACAACTTTGGAAGAGTATCGAGAGTGGGATGTCTCGATGGACATGGTGTCCCAGTTCATGGGCGAGCACGGATTCAATCTCATCCGTGGTGAAAGAGTCGATCAGTGTATCCCCCAGCAGAATGCGGCGGGTCTTTCCCATTCCAACCAACGCAGCATTGGCAGCACGCGTCCGTCGGCTCATATCAATGGTGTAGACACCCTGGGCAGTCGCACTAGCTCTGTCTGCCAGCATGAGAAGTCGTTCCACAAGTTCGTGATACGCCTCCCCGAGCGGCTCTAATTTATAAAACAAAGGAAGCAGGAGAACGGGCGTGAGCATGGTGAGCACAGTTCCGACGACGGTGTACGCGATCACCGCCCACAGCCACCAGGTTTCGGGAAAGACTCGAATGAGGGCGTAAAGACCGACGAGCAGAGGCACCCCGAGCAGGATGGAGACACCGAAGGACTTTACTAGATCGGTCAACCAACCTCGGATATCTTGTGTCGAGAGTCCGAAGCGGTGAGGAAGGATGTAACCCGAATAGAAATCCAGGGGGAGGAATAGGATGGCCCATGGAAGAAAAATGAGAAATGCGATCAGGATCAGTTCTGCCGCCCAACCAACATTGAGTTCGGAGATGGAACCCCCGAGCAGGATCGATGTGCCCGAGACGAGCCACCAGAGCAGATACATACCTCCGAGGGCGATGTCCAGGAGGTAGGTCCGTCTGCGGATGCGTGCATACCTCTTTGCGCTTTCTTGCCTTGCTGGGTCTAGATCGAGCTCTTCGCCATGGTTCATGTGGATTTCTTCACTTTCTGGAGATATGAATTCGGACATTAAAATGCCAGCTCGAGGATTTCTTCCAGTTCAGCATCTGTGAGCTCAATGGGATTTCCCCTCATGCTGCTGGACACTTTCGCCTTCTCGATCACTTCAGGAAAATCGCCCCGTGCGAACCCATAAGTATTAAGCGCGGGAATATGAAGCGCCTCCACGAGATCCCGGATCCATGAGATTCCCCCCTGCGCACTCGCGGTTGGGTCGGATGTGACCAGCTTTCCGATGCGTTCGAGGCGCGACAGGGCTTCATCTTGGGGTGCACGCGCCACGAGCGCTTTCCGATTAAGTTCCAGCACATGCGGTAACAGCGCAGCGCAGATCGCTCCGTGAGGCGCGTGATACATCCCGCCAAACGGACCTGCGAACCCATGCACGGCGCCGAGACCCGCATTAGCGAGGGCGAGTCCTCCCATCAAGCTGGTGATGGCCATGTCTCGACGCGCGCCCGCATCGCTCCCATCCATAGTTGCTTGCTGCAAAGCATGAGCTGCCCGCGGGATTCCCTCCAGACAAAATCCATCGGTCATAGGGTTCCTCCCTCGTGAGATGTAGGGCTCAATCACCTGGGTGAGCGCATCGAGCCCGGTGCTGGCGGTCACATGCGGGGGGACATCGCGGGTGAGGGATGGATCGATCAAGGCGACTTCCGGAAGCATGAATGCGCTGCGAAGGCTGACTTTTACGTGGTGTTCCTCTGATGCGAGAACCGCATTGCGCGTCACCTCGCTTCCAGTTCCGGAAGTGGTTGGGATGGCGATGTAGGGCTTCGACGGATTCAGGAGCGGCGTGCCCCGACCGATGACCTCGAGAAAATCGAGCGGATCATCCCCATTTGTAAGGAGTGCGGCGATGGCTTTCCCGGTATCGAGCACGCTTCCCCCACCGATGCCAATGACGAGATCAGGGGCAGATGCTCGTGCTTGTTCAAGCCCTTCGATCACAATCTTTATCGTCGGCTCTTGGGACACGGAGAATTCGGTATGAAGCATTCCTTGGGACTGGAGGGACTCGATGAGAGGTGCGGCGCGCGCTGACGTAGACCCGGTTACGACGAATGCTTTACTCCCATATTCGGCTGCGATTTTGCCAGCTTCCCCCACCCTGCCGTCGCCGAAAAGAATGCGATTTGATGTGGCAAATGCGAATTCCAAGGCTCACCCCCAACCCTGATCATCGGGGAACAGGTTGTGGTATTTCACGCTGTGACGTGGCTCAGCCATCATGCTCTCCACCGTATCGTGCCATAGTTCATAGTGCTCTGTTTGTTTGTGCACACCCGCATCTCCCTCGGTACGATAAACCTCCAGCAGCACAAAGCGCGTGGGGTCCTCTTTCTCCTGAATGAGATCGAAGCGGGCGATGCATCCGAACCCGCCGAGAGCGACGCACAGAATGATGATCGGCCAGAAGAACATCCCCAGGACGACCAGCCCCCCGAAAGCGGCCGCCCCACTCCCGCTGCCCGAGAAAAGCACGCCGGCCACACCTTCGTCGAGGGCGTCGTTGATTTCGTCGGGATCCATCCACCCCTGCGTGAAAGCGATGACCGCAAACACCGTCGCCGGCATCAGCACGACAACCCAACTGCCGATCCATTGCAGGAATGTCATTAGCAAGTGACCAACACCTTCGCCTGGAATACCAAGGGCCGGCAGATCATCGTCCCCTGCAGCGCCCGACGCCACCACGTTGAACCGGTAGGCGGCCCACCAGCCCAGAAACACCAAGTAGAAGACAAAGCGGA
>CBDVCG010000274.1:0-3921 GCA_965372425.1 uncultured Anaerolineales bacterium | reverse complement strand
TTTCGGGTTTTCTGAAAGAGATGGGTATTAGTAAACAGGAGGCACTGCCGACGTTGAAAGTTACAAAAGGCTCGCTCTCAGAAGAAACACAGGTCATCGTGCTCGATCCATCGAAGTGAGGATGGATTTGAATCGTCAAGCTGTATTAAATGGGGTCGCGAATGGCGGTTAAGTTATTAATGACCTGGGACATGGTGCCTGGTCAGGAGCAGGACTATTTCGAATTCTTGGTTCGGGAATTCGTCCCTGGGCTGCAGCGGCTCGGTGTCCAGCCTGTTGAGGCCTGGTACACGACCTATGGAGAAGGCCCTCAAATGCTGGCCGCTTTCATCGCCGAAGATCGAGAAATTATGACGAATGCACTGGACACGGAGGATTGGGTCAATTTGAAGCATCAGTTATTTCAATTCGTCACGAATTTCGATTCAAAAGTTGTGCAAGCATCAGGGGGATTCCAGCTTTAGTCAATATCCATACATAACAAAAAGCCCTGGGGGAAACCAGGGCTTTATTCTTTTAACCAGGATGATGAAACACTTAATCTGAGTCGTTTTTTTTGGTAGACTCTTTTGCCTTTGTTTTGGGTTTGCCCTCGGACTTGGTTTCTTTGTCTTCCGATTTTCGTGGACTGGACCGCCAAGACGGAGAGCGATGATCGGTCGAATAGAAGCCGGAGCCCTTAAATACGATCCCAACCGGCAGGAACACTTTTCTCAGTTTGTTCTTGTTACACTCCGGGCAATGCTTAAGCACAGGATCGTCAAAATGCTGTTGGCGATCGAATTGAACACCACAATTTTCACAGCGATACGTATAGATTGGCATACCAAACCTTCTTTCCTGCCAATATGAATTATAGTCGTCAGAATCCCTCACATCAAGAGGAAGGGCATTAGAAACGTATATGCGTTTTATTAGCGGAAAGACGGTGCTTGAGATTCTTGAGGGTTGACCCGGGACGCTTTCAGGCGGTATGATGGTATTAGACATGGGTCGACCGGGCAATCGCAGGAGAGGCAGCTCTTCTGAGGAAAGTCCGCGCTCCACCGAGCACGGTGCCGGGTAATTCCCGGGCGGGGAAACCCGTGGAAAGGACCACAGAAAACGACCGCCTGGAGGTCTTAAACTTCCAGGTAAGGGTGAAAAGGTGGTGTAAGAGACCACCGGTGCCGGTAGTAATATCGGCAGCCAGGCAACCCCCATCGGGAGCAAGGCCAAGCAGGTTCATAACCCGTTTACGGGTAAGGGGCTGCTCGTTCCTTCAAAGAACCGGGTAGGCCGCTCGAGCTCCACGGTAACGTGTGAGCCAAGATGGATGATTGCACATGTGAGCATCAAGATTGCCTTCGGGTGGTCTCATCTCACAGGACAGAACGCGGCTTATAGGTCGAGACATGATCTGAACAGGCTTTCATAGACCAAACATCTATGGAAGCCTTTTCTATCGTCTCGTGCTTGAGCTCATGTGCTCATCCTTCTAGTGAACCCCGCTCAGACGCATCCTCGTGCACAACGGCGAGCGTAGATCTGAAACAGTCCTTTCGGACGCACTGTGGATGGTATGAATAGCGGGAGTCCCCCTGTTCGTTCCCCTTGCGTGAAGGAGCCCATTTCATAGGCCCCTTCCACCCCATCCGAATGTGGTCCTGAGCCACTGGACTACGCCCGTGCTTCTGGCAAGGGCTTTCTTCTTTTAAAGACGGATTTGCTCTTCGAGGGAAAACTAAGGATAGATCACCATTTGCTCGTTATAGATACTTGCGTATAAGCAGAAAGGCGGAACCTCCCGAGAGTACCCGGACAGCCACCTTGGACCTGTTCAACACATCGCGGACGTCGTTAGGGAGGTGCGGAGGCTGCGCGCTCGAGGCTGGTGGACCGCGTTATCCCTCCAATCAACCACATGCAAACTGAGCTTAATCATGAACCCGTGGTTCCGAGGAACCGCTGTTGTTCCTATAAAAACGATGTTTAACTAATAGGAACAAGGTACTAGGTGGATTGAGTGCCCATTCGGGTTGCGTCGGTGGGGGGAAATCGTATATACTGTGTGCACTTGTGGGGGAGAGTGGGAAAGAGTGGGGCGCCGGGATTGACCGGCGTTTCGTTGTTCAGGAGAAATATAGAACACATGTTCCTTGGTCAATATACCCACAGCATCGACTCCAAGGGCCGGTTGACCGTCCCGGTGAGATTTCGCGCTTCGCTTGCATCGGGTGCCTTCGTCACCCAGGGCTTCGAGCGCAATTTGATGGTTTATACCACAGAAAGTTTCCAACGGTTAGCTCAGCGCGCCACAACCTTGACGACTACGGATCCAGAAGCGCGCGCTGTACGCCGGGTGATCTTCGGGGGGGCGACGGAAGTCCAATTGGACAGCGCCGGTCGCATCCTCATCCCGCCTTTTTTGCGTGAGTATGCACAACTCGATGGTGAGACGACGATTGTGGGCGCAGGTGAGTATTTTGAACTCTGGAACGAATCCGGTTGGCAAGACGAGTTAGGCGACGTGACGGATCCAGAGATCAACGCAAGGCGGTTCATTAATTTTGACCTCTCCTCGGGGTAGGTGATGGGCGCGTCCAGTGACGTCGCCAGCACCGGAGGACACACCCCGGTACTTTACCAGCATGTGCTCGCTGCTCTTCCACTCCGAGCAGATGGGCACTACATAGATGGCACGGTTGGCGCTGCGGGACACGCCTTTGGAATTCTGAAATCAACCGCTCCAGATGGATCCCTGCTTGGCTTGGATCGAGATCCCCACGCCCTCGCACTTGCTGCCGAGCGACTGTCGGAATTTGGCGCTCGAGCCTCGCTTCGCCAGGCCTCCTTCTCTGAAATAGACGAAGTTGCACACGAATTGAACTGGGAAAACGTGGATGGGATCCTTCTCGACATAGGGCTTTCTTCCATGCAGCTTGAGGACGGCTCGAGGGGATTCTCCTTCCGGCTTGAGGGACCGCTTGACATGCGATTCGATCCAGCACAATTGCTGACAGCCGAGGAACTTGTGAATACCACAAGTGAACAGGCGCTCGCGAACATCATCTCGAAGTATGGCGAAGAGCCACGCGCTCGCACGATTGCCCGGGCGATCATCGCAGCGAGACCTTTGGACTCCACGCTCCAACTCGCTGATGTCATAAAGCGGACTACGAAACGACCGAAGCGAGGCATTCATCCAGCTACAAGGACTTTTCAGGCTTTACGTATCGCAGTGAACGACGAGTTGGACGCCTTGGAGCGAGGTCTTGAAGCTGCCGTTAGATTGCTTACGCCGGGCGGAAGAATTGTGGTCATCACATTCCATTCGCTGGAAGATCGGATTGTCAAACAATTTTTCCGTCACGAGAGCCAGGATTGTATCTGTCCTCCCGAGACGTTAGAGTGCCGGTGTGGGCACAAAGCTAAACTGCGGGTCATTACAAAAAAACCCGTCCGACCGGACGACGAGGAAATTCAACGTAATCCACGCTCAAGAAGCGCAAAAATGCGCATCGCAGAGCGAATCGAGCTGGCATAGATATTGCATGCCTCGCACTGAACACTCTGGTTGAGGGAAAAAAGTGCCGCGACGTCAGAAACAAGCGTTCAAACAAGCTCCCTGGCGGACGAAAGTAAACATGACGGGGAGGACAGTGCTCCCCCTCATCGCCATGCTGGTCGTGGGGGGCATGTACCTGGCGGTTAATTCCAGGTTGGCGAAGACAGGACAGCGGGTTCTGGTTCTCCAGGATGAAATCGCGGAGCTTCAGCGAAGGAACGCTGAACTTACGGCGACCCTCGCGTCGCTCACGACTCCCGACCTGATGTGGGAGAGAGCATTGGAGCTGGGTTTTCATCCTGCTACGGCAGAAGAGGTTGAATACATCATCATCGAGAACTATATCCCACCGGAATCTTTTGTCGCCCCTCTGC
>CBDVCG010000273.1:0-3928 GCA_965372425.1 uncultured Anaerolineales bacterium | reverse complement strand
CAAAAAATGTATCAGGTTCACCCTCTATACCCAAACTCTCAAGATCGACGATGCTGATGGAGGCATAATGCGCGGGATCGTTTGAGGCGAGGATGAGGCCTTTCCCGGAAAAGACATCCAGATTGTGCCCGACGATCGTATCGCCATCCGGATTGAGCCCCGCGAAGCTGGTGCCGAATATGGGCATGACAGGAACTGGGATGGAAGACGCGTCCGTCGGTCCATACAGGAAGTCCAGGATTGCGGTGAGGGGGGTGGTCCCGTTGTGCTGCATCATATAGAGGGATCCATCCTCCACAACGCGTAACGAGAGGATCGATTGCAGAGGTGATAAGGTTATGAGTATGAGGATGATCAGAAGAGCGGCTGCGGCGAAGAGGATGGATGTCCTGACCGTTGATTTCGTCGACTTCACAATTGTCCGTTCTATTTCGATTTAGTTGTATGATAGCTTAAGCGTATCCTGGATACCAACGGTATCCAGGATACTGTCTTTAATATTCATCCAGGTAGCTCAACTCTTCAGGCGTCTTCTTCGATCTAATATACACATCGAAAACTTGCTGATATGTCCATGGTTTGTCGATAAGTTCTTGTGGACCTTGAACGCCAAGCAGTTCGGCTCTACGCCATCGGATCCAATCCACGCAATCCGAATACGGCCAATCTTCGGCTAGTTGCACGAGACCAGCCCGAACGGGATTCGCATGGATATAGCAGCAAAGTTGGATCAAATACTCGCCCGTTGAGATGTGCTTGGCTTTGAAGGGCCCTTCAAAGAGCGTACCGCTCTTTCCATAGCGATAGTGGAGAGCTCGAGAGTATCCGCCGAAGACGGATTGGGGAAATTTACTGACCGGGATGTCACCATCTTGTCGAATCAAATAGTGATAATGATTTGGCAACAGGCATTATGTGATGATGGCAAGCTGGAATTTGCGAGCGTATTTGTAGGCTTGTCTCAGGATGTATTGGTAATTGTCTTCTTCGAAGAAGATATTGTGGCGTCCGGCACCACGGTTGTACACGTGATAATACTCGCCACATGCGAATAGTACAGATCGCCTCGTCATTGCTCTGTCCCCCTGTGCAGTATCCTGGATACTATACGTATCCAGGATGCCCCTGTCAACCTAACATAATCATCCCAGCTAGATATGGCAGGAGCGCCAAAAGCGCAAGAGCGGCCGGCCCCCGCCTCGTGCTGTTCTGGCTGTCCCAACTGAAGAGGTACAGCGCCAAGGCGAATGCAAGGATCGCCCCCGAAAGTAGGATGATAAAAGATGCCGTCGCAAGCACGTCTGTCGTTACCCCATAACCAAACTCGAGAAACGCATTCATGCTGTGCGTGGAGGGCAGGAGAAGAGAGAACCGCGCCAGAGCCTCTGGCAGCATGCTCAGCGGGATCATCAACCCACCGATCATCATCGAGGGCAGGAAGATGAGTTGCGACCAGAGTACGGTAACACGTATCGATGAGGAGATCACACCAATGAGCACACCCAGAGCCGCAAAAGCCAGGGCGGAGATAAAATAGACGAGCGCAAATCCAACCCAGTTTGAAGGGATGGGCGAGTCGAAGAGGATCGGTGCGGTGATCACGATGATTCCCGAGACGATGGTCGTATGAACGATAGTAGTCAAGGCAGGGATGGAGATGATCGAACTTGCCGGTACACCATTAATCTTGTAGCTGCGGTAAATCCCTGCATCCCTGGCGGCTACAATCGGATTTGGGAGACCGAGGATCATGCTCGCCAGCATGGTGATGATAATCATGGCAGGGATGAGAGTCTCGCCGAAAGCAGGGTTAATCTCGATCATGAGGAAGCCCATGAAAGCGTACAAGCCAAGGGGGAAAAGGTAATTCAGCATGAGCAGGTTTCGATCGCGGGTTCCGATGCGAAATTCAAATGCGAAATGATGGATGAAAGCGCTCATTGGACCTCCCCATTGTGGGTGATCTCAAGGAAACGGTCTTCGAGGGATGGTCGTTCCACGCGGAGATCGATCAACCGATCGCCCTCTGCCTGGACATGGGCGATGATGGCGGAGACGGTCGGGCCAATGTCCGTGCTGAAGTAGATTCGGTATTCATCTTTGACGATCGCTTGAGATACACTCGGGAACTCAACCGATCCATCTAGGCTCTTTCCCTCCACTCGAACAGATACTTTGGTCTGCCCTTCACCGGTTGCGGTCACTTCCATCGGTGAGCCTGTGGCGGCGATCTTCCCATTGAGAAGGATGGCGATTCGATCGGCCAGGTCTTCTGCCTCCGACATATCATGCGTGGCGAGCAAAATCGTGGTGCCCTCGTTCTTGAGTTCGCCTATCATCTTGTGAAGCTCTTTCCGTGAGGGTACGTCCAACCCTGCAGTAGGCTCATCGAGGATGAGCACAGGCGGACGATGCGTGATCGCCAGCGCGAGAGATAACCTTCGTTTCTGTCCTGTGGAAAGTTGGAAATACTGTGTATCTACCTTCTCTCTCAGCCCCAACCGATCGATGAGGCTCTCATCGACGGGGACACCATGATAAGCCGAGAACAACTTCATCGCCTCGGAAACGGTGATGCTGTCGGGGAGTCCAGAAGATTGAAGTTGAACACCAATTTTGTTTCGTAATTGGCGTCCATCTTTCGCAGGATCTATACCTGCAACAAGCAACTTCCCTTCATCTGCGCTGCGAAGGCCTTCCAGACTTTCGAGCGTGCTTGTCTTTCCAGCGCCATTTGGTCCGAGCAGCCCAAACACCTCGCCTTTCGAAACCGTGAAGCTGATCTCATCGACGGCAGTGAAATCCCCGTATCTTTTTGTAAAGTTTTCAACCTGGATGACGATATCATCCATGAGCCAATCCTCCTCCACTATTGAGTTTGCAAATTCTGTGATCAGAGTAGATTTATTCTGCTCAAGTTAACAAGGCGGATATTATAATCCAGAAATGACCGTTAAACATAAGTGGTTTCATTCCAAATTATGGGGCAATCCTCTGGGAAAGTCGCTGACCTGTGGTCTTATTCTTACCCTGGCCAATAGGGGAGTTATTTGGGAAATTTGACCATCTGGCTGGATCAACGTTCAACCTGGAAAACGTGGACGATGCTCCTCTCTTCGTCGGCTCTGCGCTCCATAATATACAGATAACCGTTCTCCCGATCGAAGGCCGCAGCGCCAACCAAATACCTCTTCTGACGCTCATGGTCATAACCGGGATCGAGTAAATAATCATCGATGTCCAGGGTGGCGTACGGTTGAGGTTCCCAGGTTTCCAGCTCTCCCTCTGCGACAGCTGCCATGTCGGCAGGATTGTAGAAAAGGATCTGCGCTGCTATGTCTTCTGACCACCAGCCCCGAGCGTCATGCGGCCAGGGCGGAACATCAGGATAAACTTCGTCGGGATCCCCACTGATGGGGTAGACCACACCATTCGAGAAACCATACCAGCTCTCTCCGAGCGCCTTGGTGCCCACGAAGATCACCGCAGATTTATCGTCCACCGTCAACCAGGCGCCACCAGACCATTCGTCGGGCTCACTGAATGTGATCATGCTGTGCTCGCCGCTGATGTCGATTTCGAGAGCCCCTTCTAGCTGTTCGCCGTAGAGAAGCAGGGGGGTGACGTTTTCAAGCGTAGCGCCTGCCGGGGGAGGATCCCCTTCGGTCCAAGGTCCGATCGCAACCAACGCGGGTCCCAGCCCTGACCAGTGGCCATCGCGGAAACGCCCTGTGGCGAGCCGTTGGCCAGATGTATAAGTTGATGACCAATCCTCCGGTATCTCGAATAGATAATCGTTGGTGACATAATTGGAAAAACCTTCGATATGCCAGGGGCCAGCCGTGTCCGCCGATGACAATTCCAGCTCACTCCAACCATGGGTCGGTGGCCATTCGTCCTCGAAATGCTGACCCCAAGCGAAGTGAAG
>CBDVCG010000272.1:0-3929 GCA_965372425.1 uncultured Anaerolineales bacterium | reverse complement strand
ACCGACCAAAAGACAAGTCAGGAGGAGGAAAAGTACGGAGGATCTCAGGTTTTTCATCATCAAATTGAGCGGAGGATTGGGATTGATTCTATCATAGGGTGAATGCGCAATCTTCGCGAATACCGAGGCAGGATTATGGAAGTGGGAAAAATGGAATACCGCCAACTTGGTCGATCGGGGATGAAGGTCTCAGCCTTGTGCATGGGTACGATGCAGTTCGGATGGACTGCGGATGAAAATGCATCATTCCGAATCCTCGATATTGCGTTTGAGCGCGGGATCAATTTCATCGACACCGCGAATATTTATTCAAACTGGGTGGATGGAAATCCCGGTGGTGTCTCCGAAGCTATCATCGGGAATTGGTTGAGACAGAGGAAGGGGCGACGTGAAAAAATCGTCTTAGCTACGAAAGTCAGGGGTTCGATGGGGGAGACACCGAATGACGAAGGGCTATCGCGTCGTCACATCCTCCATGAAGTTGAGAAATCACTCGCTCGATTAGAAACAGATTACGTGGATCTATACCAACTCCACTGGCCGGATGAAAGCACCCCAATCGAAGAGACGCTGCGATCCCTGGATGATCTGGTGCACCAGGGCGTAATTCGGTATATTGGTTGCTCGAACTTCAAAGCATGGCAATTGGTTCAAGCTCTCTGGACATCCGATAAACATAATTTAGCATCGTTTGTGAACCTCCAACCCCACTACAATCTCGTTCATCGGGATGAATACGAGCGCGAATTGGAGGATGTCTGTACTCAATACGGCCTGGGGGTCACTCCTTATAGCCCTCTCGCGGGAGGATATTTGACAGGTAAATATTCGCAGAGTAAAGGACTTCCCAAGGGTTCAAGAGCCGAAACGAGCGATCGAATTCGAACCTACATCGCGGATCATAGATCGGACGATGTATTACGAGGGTTGGTGCAGCTTAGTGAAGAGAAGAAATATACTCCTTCCCGCATCGCGCTCCGCTGGCTTCTTTCCAGACCTGGTGTGAGCAGTGTCATCAGTGGACCAAAAAACGAGGAACCATTATTGGACAATCTTGCTTGTCTTGAGATTCGCATGGACTCGGAAGATCTTAGCAGGCTGGATGAGCTCAGCGCTGGAGGGAAGAATAATTGAAATCCAGAGGAAAGAAATGACTTCCTTATTGGGTTGGTTGTGGAAAATCTTGTTTAGTTATGGTAAGTTAATGAATGTCGATGATATAATGGCGCAGATAGCTGTTCGAAGACAAGGGAGGTCGGATGGAGGAAGCCATCCGCCGCTTTCTCGCACATATTGAGCAAGACCGAGGTGCCACGCAAAATACCTTATTGGCATATGGCACTGATTTAAAGCAGTTCGACCGTGTCCTTTCAGTGTCGTCTGATGTAGACACCTTTCCCGAAAAGATTACACAAGATAGTTTGATCCGTTATGCGGGGTGGCTGGAGCAGCAGGGTTACCGTCCTGCGACCATCTCTCGAAAGATGGCTGCGGTGCGGTCGTTCCTGGATTATCTTGAGCAGGAAGAACATTTTGAGGGTGGATTTGTACACGATGCACTCCGATCCCCTCCGAATCCACGCCACGAACCTACTGTTTTGAGCCCTGAAGAACTTCAACGATTACTTGATGCGCCCATCAGCGTTGGGTCCGCCAGCGCTCTCCGCGATTCGGCCATCCTGATGTTCATTTATGAAACGGGGTTTCGTGCAGCAGAGGTTGTCGAGTTGTGGACTACGGACATCGATTTGATCTTCAACGCCGTGCGCCGACCACCGGGACGAATCACGACAAGACCATTGGGAGCCGCATCGTCACCTATCGCTCGATACCTCCAGCAGGGACGCCCTCATCTGATACGAAATCCATTGGAGAATCATTTGTTCTTAAATCACCGTGGAAATGGATTGAGCAGGCAAGGATTGTGGCTGGTTGTAAAGCGCTGGGCTGCGGTTGTGGGGATCGATAGAGATATTTCTCCGAACACCTTGCGGCATACACGTGCGAAGACACTGCTGGACAGAGGCATGAGTCGCAGGGATGTGCAGAAATTCCTTGGGTTATCGAGCCCGAATGCCATACGGGTCCACAGAAGTAAGGTTATTGAAGAATAGGATGGTCGGATGGAATACTTGACGGAAGCTGACATCAACGAAGCTACGCAAGCGATAAGGGAGCGGACTAAAGTAGAACCGAAGATCGGGATGATCTTGGGTTCGGGGCTCGGTGATCTGGCAGAATCAGTCGAAAATAAACAAGCATTTTCCTCAAGAGAGATACCTGGTTGGCCTGCTTCGACAGTTAAAGGTCATGAGGGCAGGCTGGTGTTTGGTGAACTGGAGGAAAAACCCGTCTTCGTAATGCAAGGGCGTGCTCATTACTACGAGGGACATCCGATTGCCAGGATTGGCCTTCCTGTCCGCGTCATGCAGAACATGGGTGTAGAAATCATCATTGTTACGAATGCTGCCGGTGCTGTACATCCGGATTTCTCCCCAGGGGAGTTGATGTTGATTGTGGATCATATCAACATTTTGGGTATGGCGGGGATCACGCCTCTGTATGGACCCAACCTTGATCGATTCGGTCCTCGCTTTCCGGATATGAGCCGGGCTTATGATACGGATTTATTAAATCTTGCCCGGGAAGCCGCCCGCGAGGGGAAAATCCCTGTTCAGGAAGGTGTGTACGTCTGTCTTGCAGGTCCATCATTTGAGACTCCGGCAGACTTGCGATTTCTACGTGGCATAGGTGTGGACGCAGTTGGAATGTCGACGGTACCTGAAGTGATAGTAGCCAGACACGGGGGCACGCGCGTGCTCGGAATATCTGGTATTAGCAATAAGGCTAACCTGGACGGAATGACGGAGACGACACACGAGGAGGTTCTTGAGGCAGGGAAGATACTCGTTCCGCGATTGATCGATTTGCTCACGAGGGTATTGCGCAAGCTTTAAGTTCGTATTGGTATGGAAGAAGTCCTTCTATTTATTGAAGAGAACCAGACCTGGATTTTCCTCGTACTGGTAATTCTCGGGGTAATCTATCTCCGTTCCACCATCATTGCCTTTCGAGAGATGCGCAGTGCCATATACAGGTTGGAACGAGAACGTGCCGTTGCACGGCTGACGCGTTCAGGCGCATCGCTCGCCCTTATCGCTGCAGTGATGCTTGCGACTTTTATCATTGTTACCTTTGCCACGCCTGCACTCCCGGCGTCGGCGCGCCCCACGCCTATTCCCACAGTCTCATTTCTGACAACGCCAAAGCAGGAAGAGGGGGGTGAGGTAGATGGACTCGCCACAGCTACCTCCATATCCTCCGGCGTAGGGGATAGTTCCGGATGTTTGAACCCTCTTGCAACCATCCTGTCGCCTGCTGAAAATGATTCTGTGAGCGGTGTGGTCACTTTTTCCGGGGCAGCAAATATCCCCGGATTCGCGTTTTATAAGATTGAGTCTAACGATCTCTCAGCCGCGGGGAGTTGGCTCGCAATCTCTGCAAATACAATCCAGGTTTGCGAAAATACATGCGAGGAAGAAGAAGTGCTCGGCAATTGGGATACGAGTCTGGTTACGCCAGGAGATTACGCTGTGCGGTTGGTGGTTACGGACACAGTAGGAAATGCACCCATGCCTTGCCAGATCCTGCTGCGAGTAATACCATGAGCCAGGCATCGAACCAGGAGTTTTTGCATTGACCACAAACGGTGTGATTATACGTCAGGCCGTATCGAGCGATATTCCTATTCTCATGGGATTGGATCACGGATTTGATACGGATCATGTTTGGCAGCTATCCTATATGACCGAATCGGCTGAAATAGGGGTGGTATTCAGAGAGGTCCGTCTCCCTAGACCCATGCGGGTGCCATACCCCCGTGACCCGGAGAAGCTTGCAGATGAGTGGACGCGTAGAGCAGCTAGGCT
>CBDVCG010000271.1:0-3973 GCA_965372425.1 uncultured Anaerolineales bacterium | reverse complement strand
ATAGAATTCAAGAAAGGCGAGACAAACGCTATGACCCGTGAGCTCATAGTAGTCACAATCAGCATTTGAACCCAGGGAAATAGGATCCGAGAACACTTTCGATTGATCGCTGATGAGAATTACCCCTAATTCCTTCAACCGGACTTGCATCGTCCCTGTCTCAGTCTCGGGGTAATATTCCATACGGCTATTCTGGGTATATTGGATGAGCAGGCCCGTCCACGGATCCACGAATGCATCCGTAATTGGGTAGCCCAGCATCGCCAGGCCGCCATGACTGTCAAAATAGTCTACAAACTGGGCTGCGAGGGTGTGCCCTGTCTCTGAGTAGTAGCGTCCTGATTCAGCTTGTGCGAATCCCATAGTTGGGATGACGACAAGCATGGTTAGAAACAGAAACGTGATGAATACGCGGCGGATCAAGAGGTTCTCCCCTTATAAGAATGCGCCTTCCGACCGCCATCCAGCATAGCACAACCCGATGAGAGCGCAAAAGGACCAGAGTACTATTCAGTCTATATCCCCCGCGCGCATCCGTAAATACGAATCATATCGTTCTGGGGCAATGTTGCCTTCTTCGACGGCCGAGATGATAGCGCAGCCTGGCTCGTGATCGTGCATGCAATCGCTGAATTCACAATCTGCCACAAGATCTCGCATCTCGGGGAAATAGGCATCCAGCTCCTCTGATTCAATATCCCAGAGCCCAAAGGCTTTGAGACCCGGCGTGTCGGCGACAAAGCCGCCGTCTTTGAGCTCAAGCAGCTCGGGCACGACGGTTGTATGCCGCCCTCGCCCTGTGGAATGACTTACTTCGTAAGTTCGTAACCCAAGACCGGGCTGAATGGCATTTAGCAAACTTGATTTTCCGGCACCTGAGGGTCCTGCGAAAACGGATATTTTATCCCGCAATACCTTACGCAGTTTACCAACCCCCTTCCCTGTGAGCGCTGAAGTATATAGAACTGGGTAACCCAGGCGATCATACAATTGAAATTCAGCTTTCGCACTGCGCATGACCACCAGGTCGATTTTATTTGCGCAGATGATGGCAGGGATGTTTTCGCGCTCGGCGCCAACGAGGAAACGATCTAAAAATCGAAAATTTGGATCTGGATCCGCACATGCAAAAACAAATACAGCCTGGTCTGGATTTGCGACGATGACCTGCTCAATATCCGGTCTTCCAGGAGCTCTTCTGGAGAGCACACGTTCTCGTGGTTCGATCGATTCGATGATGCCTTTATTATCCTCGATCCTCCGCACAGTGACCCGGTCCCCTAATGCGGCCGCATCCGTCTCCATCCTCTCTTTTTTCAATCGGCCCCGCAATTTTGCTGTGATCATGCCCGCATCAGTCTTTACATCAAAAAAGCCCGACTGAGCACGTATGATTAATCCTTTGTGGACGTCGTTATCATTCATGGGCTTGGCGACGGCGTACTCTGAATTTCGTCTTCAGGCTCAGGCGTGCGCTCCACTCGAATGCGCGATTCCCATGGATACAGAGAAATCGGTCGCCCTTTGAAGTATGCCTCTACGACACGGCGGAAAACAGGTGCGGCCCAAGACGAACCTTCTCCCTGGTGCTCGAGAAGTACCACGATGACAATATCCTCGAGGTCCTCGCGTTCTTCAAACGTATACCCAACGAACCAAGCGTGCGACTCGGTTACATCGCCGGATGTTGCTGTCCCGGTCTTTCCTGCAATGTTCAAGTTCGCGCCTAAGAATTTCCGGTAGGCCGTCCCCCTTGGGTCTGTGACAACATTCACCATCGCTTCCTGGATGGCCGCAAGATTCTCTTCGCTGACCGGAAGCTGGCCTTGAGGGTCCGGTGAAAAATCCTGAAGCACTTCGCCTTCGGCGTTCTCGATGCTCTGAATGAGCTGGGGACGAAAGAGCGTTCCCCCATTTCCAACTGCGGCAACATATCGTGCGACCTGAAGTGGCGTCACTAAAAGATAACTCTGCCCTATGGCCATCTGGACGGGATCGATCGCCCGCCATTCCTCACCATAGAGTTCCAGTTTGTTCGCTGGATCTGGAACGAGACCAGCTTCTTCGTCGATCTCGATTCCGGTCTTCTGACCCAAACCAAATCCTCGAGCCATGTCGGAAATCGCTGAGGGCATCTCCTGGCTGAAAAGCGTGAGCCCGATGTGGTAGAACCAGGGATTGCATGAACGTTGCAAACCACCTTTCAGCGTTAGCTCGCCTGAGGCGCCCAGCCCTGCCGCCAGAGTCCAGTCGACCAGTTCAACACCAGGAAGCTCCCTCCAGAAATGTCCACAATCGTAAATGCTCTCGGCTTCATAGAGGCCGGATTCTAACGCCGCGGCCATCGTGATTATCTTAAATATCGAGCCTGGTGGGTATTGGCCCAACGTGGCTCGATTAAGAAATGGCAGATTTGGATCCTCATTCAATACGCCAAGTCCCCAATTGCTATTTGGATTATCGGGGTCGAATAAATTCGGATCAAAACCTGGGGAGGACGCCATGGCAAGCACAGCTCCTGTATCCCGCTCAAGTACAACGACCGCGCCGTTGAAGTTTTCAATGGCCTGCTGGGCGACCGTCTGTAGATCGCGATCCAGGGTGGTATACACTGCATAAGGCAGCTGAGGGTCACGCTGCGCAAGCACCTCAAGATCAACGCCTCCTGCATCGGTGAGCACCAATTTACCTCCAGGAACCCCTCGCAGTTCTGCTTCATAAGATTGCTCGACTCCCATCTGACCCACGAATTCATCACCTTGGTAGCCGAGGGCTTGATAATCCTCAAGATCCTCCTCACGAATCCAGCTCACAAATCCGACCGAATGAGGCGCTGTTCCCCCTGCGTACGGTGTGAGACCCTTCCCGGGATAGTAACGGGTTGAATAGGTACGAGCCAGGGCCCCCCCGGTGGTGGATAACTCCTCACTCACCTGCTGGTAGTCTTCAAGACTCACCTCTCCCAATGGGGTGACGAAATCAGTTCCCCGAAACGGTTCGTACCGTATGACAATCTCATCGGTGGTCGGAAGATCGAACAAGCGTCTTAACTGCGTGAGCATCGCATCCTCAGCGTCATAACCACCGATCTTGTTTGGGACGATCCATAACGAAGCTGCGTTTGCTTGGGCAGCCAGAGCCAGTCCATTACGATCGTAGATATTTGCGCGCGTTGGGGTCACTGGTTGGAGTCGCAGCCGATTTCCCCCTGTCAGACCGGGAAGTATCAATGACTCTGTCCAAATCACACGCCAGCCATCATCGATCAGCTTCAAATTCATACTCGTCTCGCGATCGAATTCACCCACAACAGCGCTATCCAGCACTATACGGTAGCGAACTTCTGCCTCATGCGGGTTCTCGACCAGCGAGGACACGATTTGGTAATCGACCCCAATCACGGCGCCTGAGCGCTCGATTTCCTCATACGTCTCCACGAACATCTCGAGATCCATGCCGTCCTGGGAGAGAGGGCTGAGCAGACTATACATGGCCCCATAATCACTCATCTTCCAGGCGTCGAGATATTGACGCGCGGTATCATCCGGATTTGGGGCAAAGACTGTCGTAACCAACGGCTTGGGAAGAGTCTCCGTAGGATCCCCATCCTCCGAGCTGTTTCCCAGGAGCGTACAGCCGCTCATGACTAACGCAATTGAGATAATGGTTGCAAGGATGCGCTTCATACTTCACCCATCAAGATGGCCTCGTACACAGGGCAATCATAGCCGGTGAATTGACGACAGTTTGCGGGCACATCCGCGCTTACTTTCCGGCCCAGCGCCTGCATGGCTCTGGTAAAGTGACAGATCGGCAACCCCATGACATTGGCAAAGCAGCCACTTAAGTCCCCGATTTCCACAAGGCCCGGATCCTCATCCTGGATCCCGTACGCCCCGGCTTTATCCATAGGAGATCCTGAAGCCACATATTTCTCGATCTCCGTATCTGTGTATGCCCGCATGGGCACTTT
>CBDVCG010000270.1:0-3980 GCA_965372425.1 uncultured Anaerolineales bacterium | reverse complement strand
AGAACCCGTGACATGGGCTACGACGGCTTCGAAATCACGAGTTCTCAATTTGAAAGGATTCTCCAAAGATCTAAGTCGGTCTATTGTTGAGATCGGGCTCCTTCTTTATCAAGCCGCCTTGGCGCTGGATGCAATCACTCGCGTGCTATATCGCCGGATCGTAAGCCATAAGAATTTCTTGGAATGGACGACTGCACAAGTGGCTTCTCGATCTGCAGGGGGAGGATCGAAGTCATTTCGATCTCAGATGAGGATGGTGTTCCTAACTGGAGTTATCCTGGCAGCTCTCGTCACAATCGCTGCACCGAGAAGCCTGCTTTTCGCACTCCCCTTCTTGATGCTCTGGTTCGTAAGCCCCGCACTTGGATATTGGTTGAATCGTCCTGCCGATGAGGAGCGGCGGAAAGCAGATGTACGCAGCGAGGACCGCATCTACCTGAGAAGAATCGCACGTAAAACGTGGCGATATTTTGATGATTTTGTGAATGTAGACAGTCGTTGGCTTCCGCCAGATAATTACCAGGTCTCCCACCAGAACCAACTCGCGATGCGTACAAGCCCTACGAATATGGGTCTGTGGTTGTTAAGTCTCCTGGGGGCGTACGATTTCGGGTATATCACACTGGACCAGGTCATCGACCGAGTTGGGGGAACTCTGGGAACCCTCGCTAAACTGGAAAAACATGAGGGCCATTTCCTCAATTGGTACAACCTGAAGACGCTTACGCCCCTCGAGCCACGATATGTATCCTCTGTCGATAGCGGGAATTTTCTGAGCAGTCTCTGGGCTCTGGAACAGGGCCTGAACATGCTCGTGCATGATCCCATAATAAGCAATTCGGCGCTGCTCGGTATGCGGGATACCCTCCAATTGTTGCGTGAATCTGTGTCGAGTGTAGAGCTTGATGCGGAAGCAGTTTCTTCCATGCAGGCTCTGGAAAACTTGCTCACACCTTCTCCGAATTCGCTCTATAAGCTCATCATGAGAGTGCGATCCTCGTTCGAGTTTGTGAATAGCATTCGCGATCAGGTTATCGTAGCTGTCCCCGATGATCATGAAGCAAACTATTGGGCACAGAAGCTGGGTGAACACTCCAAATTCTGGAACGGACTCATCGATAGATATTTCAAATGGGTTGATGTGCTTGAATCTGAAGAAGCGCAAGAATTCGAGAACCCGCAGGGAGCATGGGCAATGACCGCGGCGCCAAGCCTGTGGTCGCTTGCCAAATTAGAAATGACGGACCTGTTAAAAACTTTTGTAGAATCCCCGTTGTCTACTATGGAGTTTGACCAAAGCGATCTCCCCGGCAGCGTATTGAAGGAGTACGCGCAAGCGAAATGGTTTGCCGGGGAAATCCTGGGACAGGTAAATGACTTGATTGAGAAGACGAGAGCCATGGCTGGAGAAATGAATATGGCCTTTCTCTACGATGAAGAGCACGCCCTCTTCACCATCGGCTATAACGTGTCCACTCAATCCTACGATAATTCGTACTACGATTTAATCGCCAGCGAGGCGCGCCTGGGAAGTTTTGCAGCAATCGCACGCGGCGATGTGCCCAGTGAACATTGGCTTGCACTGAATCGTCCTTACGGAACTGTGGGCCGGCACAGTGTGCTTTTAAGCTGGTCTGGAACGATGTTCGAGTATTTGATGCCGCTGCTCCTTCTGGATGCGTACCCAAACTCCCTGCTTGATGCAGCAACAAAAGAAGCCGTCTCAGTCCAGGTAGAATATGGCGCCCGGAGAGGTGTGCCGTGGGGTATATCCGAATCTGCATTTGCCGATTTGGATCTAAATAAAACATACCAATACAAGGCATTCGGAGTCCCGGGATTAGGTTTAAGGAGAGGGCTTGAGGAAGAACTTGTTGTTGCACCTTACGCAAGTCTGCTCGCCCTGGCCATCGAGCCGAATTCTTCCATTGAAAACCTTCATCGTCTCTCCGATTTAGGGATGGACGCAGAGTTTGGGTATTTCGAAGCTATCGACTTCAGTCGACAGCGGCAAAGGGAGGGGGATCGAGGGGTACATGTTCGGGCATACATGGCACACCATCAGGCTATGAGTTTCCTTGCCATCGACAATTTTTTACATCATAACGTCATGCGGAAGAGATTCCATGCCGATCCGCGCGTAAAAGCTACTGAACCCTTACTCTACGAAAGAATTCCTGTGTCGCCTCCGCAATACCAGGGAACTGGAGACGCACGACCTCCTGCTAGATTGATTTCTGGTGGGGTAGCACCATCGGTGAGTAAATTTGATACACCCCATACCCCTACACCGAAGACACAGCTGCTCTCCAATCGACGCTATAACCTCATGGTAACCAATAGTGGAGGAGGTTATAGCCGTTGGGACGATATTCAGATTACACGCTGGAGGGCTGATACGACGAGAGATCCATGGGGGACTTTTTGTTATATCCGCGATGTCGATAGCGGTAACTATTGGTCCAATACGTATCAACCTGTCGGAGGGTCAGCTGACGAGTATACGGTAAATTTTGCGATAGATCGGGCCAAGTTCCATCGCAGGGATAACGGTATTGAGACAGAAACCGAGATCATCATTTCTCCTGAAGATGATGTAGAAATTCGCAGGATCACGCTCTTAAACAGGTCCTTACGGGCAAGAAGATTGGAACTGACCAGCTACATTGAGCTTGCCATGGCATCGCAGGCATCCGATAGGCAGCACCCGGCTTTTAATAAGCTTTTCATTGAGACGGAATCAGTCCCATCGCTCAATTCTTTATTGGCGCATAGAAGAATTCGAGATGAGGATGATCCCCAGATATTCGTCGGCCACAGGATGACAGTGGACGGCGACGTCCGGGGTTCTGTGCAATATGAGACAGATCGTGGGCGCTTCATCGGACGTGGGCGGAGCGTTCGGGACCCGGCAGCGCTTCAAGGAGAACTCTCCAACACCACGGGTCATGTCCTTGATCCAATTCTGAGTTTGCGCCACGAAATAACGCTGAAGCCGGGTGAACGCGTCGAATGTTCGTTCATCCTGGGAGCTTCGGAGACTCGTGTTGGGATCCTGTCCCTCCTGGAGAAATATGGAGATATCAACGCCATCGAGCGATCGTTGGAACTGACCTGGGCTCGCTCCCAGCTTGAGCTCCGGACGCTTCGTATCCAGCCCGACGAAGCAAGAAGATTCCAGAAACTCGCCAGTTTTATGATATACCCGAGCGCCCGATTTCGACCTCCACCCGAACGACTCGTCCAGAATAATAAGGGTCAGTCCTCACTTTGGGCGTATGGACTTTCGGGAGACCTCCCGATCGCGATCGTCACGATTGGTGAGGCGCGTGATGTCAGCTTGGTGCGCCAGATGCTACAGGCTCACACCTACTGGCGTCACCACGGACTAACCGCAGATTTACTTGTACTCAACGAAGAATCGAGCAGCTATGACCAGCCTTTAAATGAGCGACTAACCCGTTTAATTCAAGCTCATTCGATGTATACGGGCATCGATCAACCAGGCGGCGTTTTCCTGCGCAATGTCGATCAGATCCCAGACGAAGATCTGACACTCCTGCTTGCTTCCGCAAATGTTTCCCTGGTCGCTGCGCGGGGACCGTTAGCTCAACAACTCAGCGCACCTCATGATGTCGTCGATTTTCCGGAGAAAATCTCCATTAGTCGTGTCCGTGAGGAACCATCAGCCCAGCTTCCCTTCCTGGAACTGCCTTACTTCAACAGCATCGGCGGTTTTACTCCTGATGGGCGTGAGTATGCAATCTACCTGGCGCCAGGAGTGACCACACCGGCACCGTGGGTTAATGTGATGGCCAATCCCCAGTTCGGTGCACTTGTTAGTGAATCTGGATCTGGCTACACATGGTATGGGAACAGTCAGCGAAACAGGTTGACAGATTGGTCAAATGATCCTGTGGTGGATCCACCAGCTGATGCTATTTATATTCGGGATGAGGAATCTGGCGTCTACTGGTCTC
>CBDVCG010000269.1:0-3985 GCA_965372425.1 uncultured Anaerolineales bacterium | reverse complement strand
TTAACGTACTTTCTTAGTGCATCAACTCCAAGAACAATTACTGGAGATCGGCAGCGTTGATGCCGGCAGCGTCGAGCAGCTGTCGGAATGGATCATAGAACGTGTCATCATGCGGCTCGAGTGCGGTCCAGCTGTACCCTTCATTAAGTGCTTCCTGGCCCGCTTCGGTCTCTGCGATGGCCAGCAGCGCGGTGTTCAACACGTCGCGCATTTCGCGAGATATCGCCGACGTATACTGAACGCCATCATTCGGGATGGCCACAGATTGATGGATGACTCTTACAACATCCATGACATCGGGATGCTCATCCTCGATGGTGCTGCGTGCATCGACGTAGGATGATCCTGCTTCGCAGTCGCCGTTATACACACCGGCGACGGAAGCATCATGGGAGCCTGCATCCACAGGCGTGACCTCAACTCCAGCGGCAGCAAGGTCGATGCTGGGGATGATCCAGCCGCTCGTGCTGAGTGCGTCCGCTCTGCAGAAGGAAACGCCATCCAAATCTTCGAGGCTCTCGTACGCGCTGTCGACATGGACGAATATCTGCCCATTGTAGCTCGGGCTTCCAAAGCGAACAGATACGAGTTCGGCTTCGGCGCAGCCCTGATCCGCGGCGAGGATGTACGCGAAGGTCGCCAAGGAGCCGATGTGAGCCTTGGGTGGATCAGCGCACATCGCTTCGATAACGCCAGCATACTCCGTGGCCACGAAAGTGTCCACGTAGAGGCCGGTCTCCTCAAAGATAAGGTCCGCGACGTCTTCTGCGCCAGCCGACACGCGCTCAGTTTCACCAGAAGGGACGAATGCCCAAATGATTGGGTTTTCCTCGGTTCCCAATTCTGGTTCGCCGCCACATGCTCCCAGCGCCAGTGCACCGATGAGCAGTATGCCCACAACAGCTAAAAAGTATAGACGGTTCTTACGCATGATTCTTTTTCCTCCTCGGAAAATTTCAACTCGGGATAACTGGATCGATTACGTATTGATATTTCTGAAGCATCTAATCATGTTCATCGATCAAATAATCCCACCTCCTCTTCTCTCTTCCAACTCCGTATTGATCCGCTATTTTGCCCATATTAGCGCGAATGAAAACCAGATGCAAGTGAGCTTCATCTTGTGCCATTTCGGGACGAATATTACAATGGCTCCCTTATGTCTGGAGATTCATTTCAAGGCGCAGTAGATTTTTTGTATAGTTTCGCTGATTTCAGCGTCGAACGAAGCTACCGCTATTCTGCGGAAGTTTTCGAGCTTCAACGGGTCAAAGATTTACTGCATAGTATCGGCGATCCTCAGGAAAAATTCAAGGCTTTTCACGTCGCCGGCACGAAGGGTAAGGGCTCCGTCTCAGCAATGACGGCATCGATTCTTCGGAACGCTGGTTATCGGACAGGCTTATACACATCGCCTCACCTCGTAAGATTGAATGAACGATTTCAGATCGATGGACGACCGATTTCCGACGATGAATTTGTTGCTCTGATCGAGGAGCTGAAACCTCGTATAGATTCTTTTCCGGGGTTGACGGTTTTTGAAATTCTCACCTCGATGGCTTTTCTCTTCTTTACACAACAAGGTGCAGATTGTGCTGTGATCGAAGTTGGGCTCGGAGGCCGGTTGGATGCAACCAATGTGCTTGACCCATTAGTGAGTGTGATTACGACACTTTCGTACGATCACATGCATCTCCTCGGGGACAGCTTGTCGGATATCGCACGCGAGAAGGCTGGAATTATCAAGCCCGGTATCCCGATTGTGTTATCGCCTCAGCAGATCGAAGCCGAACTTGTCGTTGCGAGTATCGCCGAGGAGAGATCTTCCCCAATCATTCGTGTGGGAAAGGACTGGTTGTTTTCTTCAGGAAGCAGAGGCCTTGATGGTCAGGTTGTGTATATCTGGTCTTCCGAAGAACAATCCCGGATGGATGCCTTCGTGGAATCTGCCGGAAGTGAAGAGTGGGTGCCACCCAGGTATGAGCTCCCGTTGTTGGGGTATCATCAAATTACGAATGCAGCCACCGCGTATGCGGCGATTAAAGAAGCCTCAAAAAACGGTCTCTCAATTTCTGAGGCAGCGATTAGGGATGGATTTAATAACGTTTCGTGGCCTGGAAGGTTTCAGATTATTTCGCACAAGCCAGCTGTTGTAGTGGATGCGGCTCACAATCGTGACTCGGCGCTCAAGCTGCGAATTGCACTCGACGATTATTTCCCTGGCCAACCCGTTATTTTAATCTTCGGCGCATCGGAGGATAAGGACATCCAGGGCATGCTCGACGAGTTGCTGCCTCGGGTGGATCGTCTCATCGTAACTCGTTCTGAACACCAGCGTGCAGAGAAACCCGAGTTTCTAGCCTCCATCGCCCATCAACATGGATTGCAGGTAGAATCGGTTGAACCCGTATCGAAAGCACTTGAGGCTGCACTCGGTGCAGCACGCATTGATGATGTTATCCTTGCAACCGGCAGCGTGTTCGTTGTTGGAGAGATTCTTGCATCTTGGGAGATGTCAAATAACTCTCGAGGCGGCAGGAAGGAATGATGGAGCTTATGAGCACAATCTATGGGCGTTGGCCGACGATCCCCTCTGATATTGGAGACACAATTAATCGTAGAGCTGAAGAACTGTATGAGATCCGCGATGGTGTTGAAGATGATGAAGGGTTGATCGAATGCGCAGTTCTGCCGCTTCGTGATATTGTCCTCTTCCCTAATTTGCTCACTCCGCTCTTCGTTGCTCATGCCCCAACATTGGCTGCAGTTGAAGACACGGTTCGTTCAGGATCCACGATGATCTCGATTGCGCAATTAGATCCTGATCTTGAATCTCCCACACCGGACGATCTTTATGCCGTAGGGACAGAGATTGCAGTCGGTCGGATAATGCGAATTCCCGATGGATCAATTTCGTTGATGACTCATGGCAGGAGGAGAGTCGAAATCGTCGAGGTAACTCAGGAACGCCCCTACATTCGAGTGCGTGCCCGACCTATCGAAGAATCTGTGGATACAAATAAAGAAACCGTAGCGCTCATGCGAGCGGTACAAACCCTTTTTGAGAAGTGTGTGGAATTGAATCGATCACTTCCCGAAGAAGTGTATCTTTATGCGATGAACATCGAAGAGTCGGGATGGCTTGCGGACTTAATCGCCTCAGCGCTTGACATTTCACTTTCTGAACGACAGGTCATTCTTGAGGTATTCGATCCAATTACAAGATTACAACAGATCAGCGTCCTGCTTGGCCGAGAGTTGGACGTCCTTGAACTTGAAAACCAAATCTATTCAAAGGTTCAAAACGAGGTCGACCGCTCTCAGAGGGAGGTGTACCTGCGAGAACAGATGAAGGCCATTCAAGCCGAACTCGGGGAGGGCGATATCTGGTCTCAAGAGATTCATGAGTTACGAGAGCGGGTAGAGCACTTAAACCTGCCAGAGGATGTTGAAGCACGTGCAATGAAGGAATTGCAGAGATTGAGCCAGATGCCGCCGATGTCACCAGAAGTAGGCATCATCCGAACCTATTTAGACTGGTTGACCGAGCTTCCTTGGACGGCGGCGACTGTCGATAATTTGGACCTCGGTCATGCTATAGGTGTACTGGAGAGTCAACACTACGCATTGTCCGAGGCGAAGGATCGAATTCTTGAGTACATAGCCGTAAGAAGTTTAGCCCCCGAAAAGCATCGCCAACCCATCCTGTGTTTTGTCGGTCCCCCAGGGACGGGAAAAACATCGTTGGGCAAGTCGATTTCAGACGCGTTGGGCAGGAAATTCATCCGTCATTCTCTCGGCGGTATCAGGGACGAGGCCGAGATTCGCGGTCATCGCAGGACGTACATTGGAGCGCTCCCGGGTAGAATCATTCAAGCGATGAGGCGGGGAGGAATGATAAATCCACTTTTCATGCTTGATGAGATTGACAAGTTGGGTCAAGATTTTCGTGGTGATCCAGCATCTGCACTTCTTGAAGTTCTGG
>CBDVCG010000268.1:0-3987 GCA_965372425.1 uncultured Anaerolineales bacterium | reverse complement strand
GATAAATCGTCACGCAGTATTCCTCCTCGATAGCTGAACCGCGGGATTATAGCAGATGGACATTCGACCGACAAGGTTTGGGTGATTTGGATGAGCTGATGAACCTTTCATCGCCCGATTGGAACCGAAAAATCAAATGGTCCATAACTTAATTTCCGTCGTACTAGCTTGTTTCCCCGATTTTCGATCGCAAGTACGATTCGATAAATAGATCGATGTGTCCATCTAGGACAGCGTTCGCGTTTCCTTCTTCGTAGCCGGTGCGGTGATCCTTGACCATCTGATAGGGATGGAGCACATACGATCTGATCTGGCTGCCCCACTCAGCTTTTATGTGGTCCCCTTTGATCTCGGCGCGTTCTTTGGCTTGTTCCTGCTTCATGAGATCGAGCAGCCTGGCCCGAAGCACTTTCATGGCGTTCTCTTTATTCTGTGTCTGGGAGCGCTCATTCTGGCAGGTCACGACGACACCGGTGGGAATATGCGTGATTCGAACAGCAGTTTCATTCTTTTGTACGTTCTGTCCCCCAGCGCCAGCCGAACGATACGTGTCGATCCGCAGGTCGGAGGAATTGATTTCAATCTCCGAGTCAGTTTTTACCTGTGGAAGCACCTCGACAAGGGCAAAGGAGGTATGACGTCGATTGGCAGAATCAAAGGGAGAGAGTCGAACGAGTCGATGGACACCTTTTTCCGCGCTGAGGTAGCCATAGGCAAAATCTCCTTCAACAACGATCGTCGTGCTTTTTATGCCCGCTTCCTCACCCTCGCTCAGATCGATAACTTGTGCGTCGTAATTATGTGCTTCAGTCCAACGAAGATACATGCGCTGGAGCATCTGAGCCCAATCCTGGGAGTCCGTTCCACCAGCCCCGGCGTGGATGGCGAGGATGGCTCCCTCCCGGTCGTGGGGACCTGAAAGGAGCATCTGAGTCTCCCGCCGATCCACCTCGTCCCGGAGTTCACCCGCCTCTGCTTCTAACTCAGCGCGCATATCTTCATCTTCGAGGGAGGCGAGTTCCTCGGCGTCTTCGACGCGCTGCAGCAGGGCGCGCCATCCATCGATTTCTTCCTGCAAACGCGACAATTGCTGCATCGTATTTTGTGCAGATGTAGGGTCATCCCAAAGATGTGGGTCTTCGGCTGTTTCTTGAAGTTTTGCTAACTTCTCTTCGCGGGAGGGAAAGTCAAAGACGCACCAGGAGGTCTTGGATTCTTAAACGTAAGGTTTCAAATTCTTTTTTTAGATTTTCCATTATGCCTGTCTTCCCTGGTTCTTCAAAGGGGTTACTGGTAGAAAGGATTATAAACCAGCTTGGGCTTTTGCTCTAACCCTCTTAGGAGGTTGGAGCTAATAATCCATCCACGTATGCTTGTGGGTCAAAACGAACCAAATCATCGATCCCCTCTCCTACACCGACGTAATAAACTGGCAAGTGTAGCTTCTTCCTGATGGCAAGAGCAATGCCGCCTTTTGCGGAGCTGTCGATTTTTGCTAACACCACGCCGTCGATCTGAACGGTCTTGGTAAAGGCTTCAGCTTGGGCGAGACCATTCTGCCCCGTGGTAGCATCCAGGATGAGCAGCGTCAGATGCGGCGCGCCGTCAATGACTTTTCCGAGCACCTTCACAATTTTCTGCAGCTCCGCCATCAGATTGTGTTCGGTGTGCATTCTGCCCGAAGTATCCACAATCAGGGCATCCAGCTCACGGGCGATGGCTGCCTGACCTGCATCATAGACCACTGCGCCTGGGTCGCTGCCTGGTCCTCCACATATGACACCCACGCCTATGAGCTCGCCCCAGACCTGCAATTGCTCACACGCTGCGGCTCGGTAGGTATCCGCAGACGCAAGTATCACCGAGCGTTTGTTTTGCAGCTCCCGGTACGCTAACCGGGCTGCTGTGGTCGTTTTTCCTGAGCCGTTTACACCCACGAGCAGGATGGTATCCGGGTGACCCTGAGGCAGCTCCGGATTGGGTGAGGCCACCAGATCAAGAAGCGTCCTGCGGGTTGCGGCACGGACTTCCGTCCCTTCAGTCCACCCCTCTTCCCGCGCCCTGTCCTGCAGGTCAGAGATCAACTCAAGGGTGAGATCTACACCGATATCCGCCTGGATGAGACCGGCTTCAAGTTCTTCCCAGAATATGTCCGTGAGCTCGGTAGCGCCAAAGATGGTAGAAATTCTACCGAAGGTGGTTTTCCTTGTGCGGGAGAGCGCTTCATTCCACGAAGTTCGAGCCACGGCGGGGATTATACCATCCGCGTAATTAATACTTATCGGATAGGCATGGGCTCTGAATGTGCCCCAGAAACTTCATGGGACCCGAGCCTGATGTGAGAAGCGGCAATCGAACTTGCGCGAAGAATCAGCGTGCCGGTAGATGAGTCTCCAAGCATCCAATCTCCTGAAGATGCTGCCGCATTGCTCATCCCGAGAATGGGGCATCTTGAAAAAGAGCGTTTGTTGGTTCTTCCTTTGAATACTCGCAATCGGCTCATAGGTGAACCCATCGAAGTATACAGCGGTTCACTAAATTCAAACGTTGTCAGAGTGGGGAAGATTTTCAGGCCTGCGCTAAGGGCCAATTCTGCCGCGATTATCGTTGCGCACAATCACCCGTCAGGAGATGTGACACCTTCCCCCGAGGATATTGCGATTACCCGGGCATTTGTTGAAGCGGGAAAAATGCTGGATGTAGAGCTGCTGGATCACATCATCATCGGTCCAAACACATACATGTCCCTCAAAGAAAAGGGATTGGGTTTCGGATAAGGAGTCTCTCGGAAGGGGATGCAGATACCCGAGTAGAGGGATTGTGCTGACTGCCCATACTGGCAGGTTAGCAGGAACACGGTACGAGCCTGCGATTGATCAATTTATGATGGCGCCCGTAAGTGGCTCATATGTGTTTGATAGCTTTTCGGAATTGTCGTTTATGGGCAAACAGAGGGAGCATACCAACTTGCTGCCGCAATCGTTTGCTGGGCCAGGGAGTGTTTTCGAATCTCTAAGCCGTCGATAGAGCAAGTCTATGGAGGAACGGTCTGCAAAGCGCGCTGTTAAACTAGGAATGATTAAAAAGGTAAAGCTAAAAAACGTGACTACATAGTGTATAATGTAGTCATTAGATCGGAGATGGATAATGTCAGAAAAGCAAGCAGGTGTGCGTGAATTGAAAACAAATCTCAGTGAATACTTGCGCCGGGTGGAAAATGGAGAAATTATTACCATCACAAAACGGGGCAAAACAATCGGGCGCATTGTACCCGAAAGTGCGTCTTTAGAAGAACGCCTGAAAGCGTTGATTGATGCTGGTTTTCTGCAGTGGGGGGGGAAAAAGCTTACTCCATGGCAACCTGAAGTGGTAAATAAAGGTCCTGGTTTAGTTTCTGATTTGGTAAGTGAGGACCGCGATATTGATCATCTATTTTGATACCAGCGCGCTTGTTAAAAAATATGTCAAGGAACTGGGCAGCAAACAAATAGGCGAGTTCTATTCCAGGGCGGACATAGCGGGTACGGTTATGGTCACCCAGGTTGAGATGGCCTCGGCTCTTTCTAGGGCAATGCGTATGGAAAAGATAAAAGCGGAAGAATCCAAACAAGCCTGGAGCATGTTTGTTGAAGACTGGGATACTTTTTATTTGATTGGAGTAACAAAATCCTTGGTATCTCGAGCAAGTCTATTAGCATGGGAAGAAGAGCTGCGCGGATATGATGCTGTTCATTTGGCTTCTCTTTTGGCCTGGAAGGATACAATTGGTTTGGACATCACCCTGGCTACATTTGATGTAAAAATGTGGGGAGCGGCGAAGCGCTTGAAAATTGAAGTGATTCCTAAAGATTTACCGAAGATCATTGAATCCTCTTTGTCGTGATTGTGCTTCTCCTGATGAGTTAGCTATCCAAAATAACCTCGTGAACTATATTAAAAGGTAAATAGATAACCAACAGAAACTTATGGATATTGGAGTAGGAGACC
>CBDVCG010000267.1:0-4002 GCA_965372425.1 uncultured Anaerolineales bacterium | reverse complement strand
GGACCAAGCTCTTCGGTTTTCCGATCACAGATTTCGTACTTGAGAACGACAGATTGGTCCAATACTTTCAGGGATTCAGACTCGACTGGTACCCGGAAAATCCTGTTGGGGGTCAGGTGCAGGTCGCACCACTTGGTCGCGTCCACTTCGAAGCGATGGGTTACGACCCCTATCTATTAAGACCGACGACACCCAGCAATACCATGATGTATCAAATTGTGGGTTTGCAGCCGAAAGCTTCTGTGGAGAAACCTGCAACAGCAGCGACCGATACCCAGGAAGTATATGTCGTCGTTCGAGATCAAAACCTGCTGCCGGTGCGCGGCGCAGGGATCACACTTGTCGCATCCTTCCCGGGAGAAACGCGCACCTTGCTCATGCCACCTACGGACGAGCTGGGTGGAAGCCGTCTATCCTTAACCTTCTCGGATCAGGTTCCGGGAACAGAAGTAGGCCTGGAGTTCTTCATCTCCACAGGCACGGTACTGACCACAACTCGAGATTCGTTTCGCATTTGGTGGTAACCAACTTTTTTTTTCCCCACTTTCCGCCCCTGCCGGCTTTTTTTTTCCGCCGGGCGGGGGTTTTTTGAGGTCGGCCCCGGGCTGGCGGGCCCCCTACTTCGCTGGTGTGAACCAACGTGGGAAGGAAGACATTGCGGTGATCGAGGTTGCCGAGGCTACCCAGGACGAGGCGCAGGTTTACGGGAAAAAGCCAGAATACCCTGCAGCTTGCTGCAGGGATGAGGGGCAAGGCGGGGGGCTTTTTCCTTGGATGATGCCTCGCAGCTTGCTTCCGGGTTCTTCATTTAGAGAAGGTTATTGTGTTTTACATTCGGTAGAGACGCAGCATGCTACGTCTCTACGGTTATTTGATCAACCCGTAGGGGCAGACCCGTATGTCCGCCTTGTTTTTTTTGGGGGGCTCGGAGCGCTGGCGAGGAACCCCAGCCTTTCACAAGGCATCCATCAGTTTCGTCCATCATATTGAGGTTCTGAAGGCATGGCGGGGAGACCCGGTCGATCGCATCAGGCAGTTGGGTTTTATGTGATGGGGTGCACCGACGAGCACGGTCGGCATGATGATCGCGTCGTACCTTGCCGTTCAACTGGATTCCCGCGAGATCTTTTGGCTAGAGGGGTCGGAGGACTCGATCTTCGCGAAGCCGCTTAAACCAGAGAGAAGCGCCCCGCGGCATGGAGTCGAGCGCGGCTTCCTGCCATGCGCGCACGCCGAGACCCTGCACTGTTTGTGGTCGGTAACCCACTGCTCTCCAGGCACCAACATGCTGGGCGAGGTAAGGGGGGAGGAAGAGCAGGGAGGCTTCGCTTTGTAGTTCGGATGAGGCCGTCTCAACTGCGTCCATCAGTGCTGGGATGGCTTCGTCAAGCGGGAGGTCGCCATCGAAGTAAAGTTCATCGATGCGTGTGACAAGATTTTCAACCTGCCACCCCGCGACACCCGCTATGTCCTCATCGCGCATGATGAGCAGGTAAGCTTTTTCGCCAAATGCTGCCATGACATCGTGACGAGTCATTCTCCGCTTGCCATGCGTTACCCGGGTGATGAAACGTGCGATATCGTCCGCGTCCTGGGGTTTTCCGCGCCGCACGAATATTTCTCCTGGCCGGATGACTGGAGGTTCCGGTAAGAGAGGCTCTTCAGGTTGGGGTAATTTCTGCCAGCCTTCCTGGACTTGCTCCCAAGTGTTCTCAAAAGAGCCATCGTTTCGGATGATCACCTTAGCCGAGCGGAGCTTCAAAGCCTGAGGGGATTGGGCAGCGATCCGTTGTCTTGCTGCCGCTTCAGACATCTGTCGTTTGTGCATGAGGCGTGCGATTTGAAGGTCTGCCGGAGCGTCGACGACCCAGATCGTATCGCAGCCCGCAGCCAGATCGGATTCGAGCAGTTTGATGGCTTCAATGACGACGATACTTTGTGTCGCCCTTCGGATGAGCAAATCGACGGCATGTGCCACTAGCGGGTGTACGATGGTTTCAAGACGTTCAAGGGCTTGTGGGTCGGAGAATGCTATTTTTGCAAGCAGCACACGATCGATCTGACCTTCTTCATCGAGTATCCACTCGCCAAATGTCTTTAGAACTAGAGGGTATCCCGGCGCCCCTTTTGCCATAGCTCTGTGAGCAAGTGCATCCGCGTCAATGCCATAACCGCCGAGGTGCTCGAGCATCTTGCGGACGACGCTCTTACCGGTGGCGATATTGCCAGTAAGTCCGATGACGTATTTGCCCGGCCAGCGGCTCAAATGTTGCCTCCAGGGCGATCAGTTTGGTTGATTGTAGCTCCGTGAAGATGGGTTGTCAAAGGGCACCTCATCTCGTCGGTTCAGCGTGCAAGACCTGCGAGCCCACAGCAATGTAGAGGTCGTTAGGAGGTCCAAGTGTCATCGCTGTGATTTCTCCATCGAATGTCTCGAGAGGTAGATACTGTCCCTGATAGACGAGCCTCATGCTATAGTGGAAAACAGTGTTGCTGAGCAGATCTAGGAAGAAGAGCGAAGGCTCTGGAGGGGCTGAATAATCCATCTCAATTGGCACAGCTCCCGGGATTTGAGGTGTTTGTTCTCTACCAAGCCGTTCATCCTGGAAATTGGGATCGGGGTCACATTCAACCCGGATTCTCTCCCCTCCACCTGAATCAGGCTCGCGCGCGCGGCGGCATCGATCCAGGCGCCCGTCCGCATAAAGGACAACGAGCTCATCTTGTGCCAGCGCAAGATCGATTGCACTCGAAAGGTCTTGAATATCTTCGACAAAGTACAGCTCTGGAATTCCGCTGAACAAACCCCCGGTCGCCTCATAAATCCAAACAGAATTTGTGGATGGGTCAAGCACATAGAGACTGTCGCCAAACACATCAATCGCCTGTATGCGACCCCATCCAATGTTAGGAGGAGTTAATTGTGCGATGGCTGGAGGTAGTTCCGGAGCACAGTACAGAAGGGTTCCATCTTCATCGACGGCGACCACACCTTCTGTCCCCAGTGCGCCGGGTTCCTTCTGGATCACAATATCTACTGGGGCGCCCATCTCGGGAAAATCTTGATCGCCTCCCAGACATTCGAAAGTAGAATCTACTTCGAATCCTCGCTCCGGCACGCCCCAGGCATGGTGGATCACACGCTCGTTAGAGTCAAGTACATACACATCGATGGTGGAAGCAGCAAGCGCGGTAATGTCGGCGTTGGTGCCAAAACCGCCGTTCACAATTGGCTGGAAATCCAGGCGAACAACAAGATCCAAGCTGTCCAGGGATCCTTCGACCTGACCTCGCAGAAATTCATAGTCTGGGCTGGTGCCGTATGCCCCGGCCCGCTGCAGGACCTCGAAGGCGCCTTCCCAGTCAGCGCGAGCCTCTTCGCTGAGGGGTTTTTGTTGAGCTGTTGCGACCATCGCCGCAGCTTCTGCGTAGTATTCTTCGAATTGCTCTTTCTTCCCTTTGCCTGAGTATACGATGGCTGTCAGTGCCACGATGATCATGGGGACTGCAACTGCGATCCCGATCAGCATTCTGCGGGAGAGCGCATCAGGATGCAACGGGTCGGTGACCCCAGGGGAGACCCGGTTAAGGATTTCTGAGAGACCCTGGAGACCGATATGATAGAAGGATGTAGCCCGTGCGCTGATGCCGGCGATGGTCAGGCTCAGCTTTGATGGTTCTGTTGATCGAACCCTGGGTCGATATCTTGCCGAGGTCTGTGCTGATGCACGGACTCTGTCGATAGGATCTGATATAGCCGCAGGGGGTTCCGGAAAAGTGCGTGTCTCTCCAGGAGGGCTGATGCGTGCCAGAATGCCGGTCAGATCCTGGTTGCTTGCCGCAACGAGTCTATCGACCGCCTGTTCGGGGTTCAATGTGGAGAGACCCGATAATGTCGATTCGGACCATAGGTCACCGGATGCAGTTGTCAGGATGATGATGTCGGCTTCATTCACAAGATAGTGGTAATACCTAAGGTGGGGTGTATACGCTGTTCCGAGT
>CBDVCG010000266.1:0-4006 GCA_965372425.1 uncultured Anaerolineales bacterium | reverse complement strand
TGAAAGAAATTAAGATCGCGCTGATAGGCTTCGGCAGCGTCGGACAAGCCCTCGCCCGATTACTCATTTCAAAGCAATCATTCCTGGCCAGGCAGCATCAACTCAATGTCGTTCTAACAGGGATATTGACTGCCCGTCATGGCACGGTCATCAATGAAGGCGGTATCGACCTGCAAGCTGCCCTCTCGCTTGCCGAAGCGGATCAATCGCTTCAAACGCTCCCTGGCGATACCGCGTCAGTTTCGGGCGTCGATTTTGTGCGTGTTTGTCACGCAGATATCGTCTTCGAGAACACGTCGGTGAACTATGACACTGGAGAACCTGCACTCTCGCATATAAAAGGTGCCTTGAAAATGGGAAAATGCGCCATCACCGCAAACAAGGGGCCCATCGTGCATGGGTACCGTGAATTAAGGGATCTCGCACTTGCCCATGGCGGTCATTTTCTGTTCGAATCGACCGTCATGGACGGCGCACCCATATTTTCGTTGTGGCGTGAAGCGCTCCCGGGCGCCGAACTTCAGTCCTTTCGCGGGGTGTTGAATTCAACCACAAATCTCATCTTGACGCTCGTGGAAGATGGACACACATTTGACGAGGCCCTAAACCACGCCCAATCGATTGGCATTGCAGAGAGCGATCCCAGCGGGGATATCGAGGGTTGGGATGCGGCCGTGAAAGTTGCTGCATTGGTTACAGTCCTCATGGACATCCCCACAACTCCTCAGGAGATCGAAAGAGAGGGAATTGGGAAACTTACCGTCGCCGATGTCAACACTGCAAAACAAGATGGACATCGGTGGAAGCTTATCTGTAACGCGCAACGGGATGGAGAGAAAGCCCACGCATCCGTCCGGCTAGAGAAGATTGATAACAGCGATCCATTCTATTCGGTCATGGGCACATCTTCGGCGGTATCTTTTTCAAGCGACGTACTCGGTGACCTCACGATTATTGAGGAAAATCCGGGTCCACATACAACCGCCTACGGTTTATTCGCGGATATGCTCAACGCACTTGAAAGTACTCCATCGGCGTGAAGAACCCCGCAGGGAGCTGCGGGGCATCTTTCAAGGAAATAGCCCCCCCGCTTGCCAATCATCACTGCAGTAACTTGCAGGGTATTCTGGCTTTTTCCCATTATCTTAGGGTGGCAGAAGACATGGGCGCGCCATTCTGGACAGCCGGCGGTAAATTAGCCAAAAAAGCGAAATCAATTAGAGCTGATTGGGTGCATTTGATCCACGACTTGGATCAGTGACATCTTCGCTTCCTATAGTGTTGGGGGATTGATTAATGCTTTGATACAAAGTAGACTTTCATCGTTGTATGGAAAGGAGGGCGCATTCTATGATCCATGATGTTACGTCTTTATGGGCAGTCCGAATCCAGGCCGACCTCGGCTCTGGTCTCAGCTTCCCCACCCGGAGTGCGTCACCCGTTTGTTAGAAGGACATCTTTCGAAACAGGCCGCGGGCGTACTCCATCGCCCGCGGTTTTTTTGTATGGAATCAACGCCAGGCCGCGGGGGGCCGCGGTCTGTTTATATCGAATCCATGAGATAGGGAATCTACACATGATGAAAGTACCTGATGAACACATCCAATTGAAGTACGCTCCAAACATTAAGGGGCTCGAGTTCAGGAAGTTCGCAGGAGAAGGTGACCACGCCAAACTGGTCACGATCATCCAGGAGAGCATGGCATTTGAAAAGGACGACTACCTAGTTTCCATCGATGACCTCAAGCGCTTTTATAAATATCGGTCGAACTTTGATCCATTCCATGACCTCCTCATCGCCTTAGTCAGAAATGAAATGATCGGTTTCGTCCAGATGAATTGGGATGATGTATCCGATGGGACGACAATTTACCGCCACATCGGTGATGTTAGCCCCAAATGGCGTCGGCATGGAATCGGGCGAGCTCTGCTCCGGTACGCCGAGAACCATCTGACGCGAATCGCGGAACGAAGGCCAGAAGCCGGACCGTCATTCTTCCAATCCCGCACTCTGGAGACTGCCATCGGGCGAAAGAGGCTTTTTGAAAACACAGGTTATGAACCTGTCAGGTATTTCTACACCATGGTCCGTAAGCTGGAAGGTGAGACTCCGGTCCATCCGCTTCCGGACGGTTTGGAAATCAGACCTGCGAAACCACAGGACTACGAACCCATCTGGGAGGCCATGAATGAAGCCTTCCAAGATCATTGGGAGCATGTGCCCGGAAAAGATTCCGATTTTCAGTGGTGGAGCGAAAGCCCGACATTTCAGCCGGAAATGTGGAAAATTGCCTGGGAAGGCGAGCAAGTTGCGGGAGTGGTATTGAACTATATCGATGAAGAGGAAAATCAAGCATACTCACGAAAACGAGGTTACACGGAGGACATCTGCGTCCGTCGTCCCTGGCGCCGTCGCGGTCTGGCGCTAGCGCTGATTTGCGCGAGTCTGCAAGAGCTCAACAGACGCGGGATGGATGAGGCTGTGCTAGGTGTGGATACCGAGAACCCCAATAGCGCCTTGAGGCTGTATGAGAGATTGGGCTATCGAACCAATAAAACCAGCATCAACTACCGTAAGCCTCTTATCGTCTCACCCCCTGATCGACGAGATGTCGCTGGAGCATAGATAAAGAACATGGTCACGTTTGACGACTTAATCAATGAAGGCTACAGGGTCTGTCCAGCAAAAATGGATGACCTAAAACAGGCCGTAAATCTTTACAACATTTGTTCACACACCTTCCTGGGATCGGACGAATGCCGTCCTGACGAAGTTCAACAAGAATGGCAACTCCCTGCTTTCGACCTCGAAAGTGCAACCCGCGTCGTATTTAGCCCCGAGGGGGATCTTGTGGGCTATATTGATGTATGGGATATCAAGGACCCGCCAGTTAATACATATATATGGGGTCGTGTACATCCCGACTGGGAAAACAAGGGTATCGGAAAGGCGATGATGGAATGGGCAGAAAATCGTGCTCGTGAAGCCATCTCCCGCGCACCTGCTCAGGCACGTGTGGTGATGCGGTCCTTTGTTTTCAGCACGTATCCCTATGGCATGAAAATGCTGAAAGATGCGTGCATGCGGCTCATACGTCATGTTTATCGTATGAGAATTGACCTTGACACACAACCGCCTCCGCCACAATGGCCGGAAGGGATCCAGTTGCGTCCGTTCGACCTCGAACGGGACGCCAAAGCCGTCTATCTCGCTGACGAGGATGCCTTCCAAGATCATTGGGGGCACGTGGATGAGCCATTCGAAGCCGGATTTGAACGCTGGCTGCATTTTGCATCTTCGAATGAAAACGTTTACGATCCCGATCTCTGGTATATCGCTATGGATGAAGACGAAATTGCCGGGCTTGCCATCTGCATCCCAGAATCTTCCGAAGATCCTAAAATGGGCTGGGTCGAAAGCATTGGAGTTCGACGACCCTGGAGAAGGCGCGGCCTGGCCCTGGCGCTGCTGCACCATTCGTTTCTCACCTTTTATCACCGAGGACAGGAAAGTGTGGGCTTAAGCGTGGACGCGAGCAGTCTCACCGGCGCCACCCGGTTATATGAAAAAGCCGGCATGCATGTCGTTCGTAGACTCGATAACTACGAAAAGGAACTTCGACCTGGCACAGACTTAAGCGTACAAACGATTTTACTTCCCTGACTGCAAGTAACTTTTTCAGGAGATCACCGATAATATAATGGGTCTAGAGCATTAGCAGACCAAGCAACCTGAATTTTTTTAGTTAATAACTGGAGCACACCAAAGATGCTGGCAAGAAATCGAGATAGGTCATGATCAAAGCTGTCATCTGGGATCTCGGCGGCGTCATCGTACGCACCATGGATTCGAGCTCCCGCGAGGAATGGGAAGGTCGGCTTAACCTCCAGCCGGGGGAACTTCACGACATCGTCTTTGATAGTCCAGCGGGACGATTGGCCTCCGTGGGTCAGGTTGGCACCGATGAGGTTTGGGACTCGATCGTAGAGCGATTTGACCTTTCGC
>CBDVCG010000265.1:0-4025 GCA_965372425.1 uncultured Anaerolineales bacterium | reverse complement strand
TTCAAGGTGCACAACGTCGTGGACATAGAGTCCGCGGCCACAATCATGGCTGATGAAGATGCTCCCACAATGTTGGCGGATGAGGATGCGCTCTCGACTGTGATGGCGCCTCCTGTGCAGGCAATTGCAAGAGAGACCACATCATGCAGGACCTGCGGTGCACGGTTAGGTCATGAGGAAAAATTTTGCGGTGAATGTGGAACACCACGCGAACGCCCTCCAGCGCCGGTCCATGTCGCACCCGTAGTCCCTCAGAGTAAAATCCCTGTACCGGCTCCTCCGTCCACGCCGCCTCCCGTGCCGCCCCCACCCGCGCCCGTCATTGGTGATGCCGGCGTGCAGACGACCGATGGGGTGATCGAAAAATTGCCCATGAAGTGGATCGGGATCGGATGCGGCGCTCTCGTCATCATCACTATCTGCATCGTCCTTTCGATCTTTGCTGTTGGATTTTTCTCCCCGGAAGAATCAGTAGCTGAGCCTTCCCCCCAAATCGAGCTCGCGCCCCCAGATACGGTGGAGGCAACCCCAGAAGTTGCAGCGACGCTGCCACCGACAGCAGCGCCGGATGTGACTTCGGAACCACCCCCCGAGGTGACGGCGACAGAAGAAGGATCCTCACCCCCACCTGCGTCTGATGGAAGGTCCCGCCGCGAAGTCGCCTACGCCTCGGATCGAACCGGCGTGGCTCAAATCTATCTTGTTGACGTTGAAACGGGAGAGGAACGTCAGCTCACAAATATGGCCGAGGGCGCATGCCAGCCTACTTTCTCTCCAGATGGGCTGCGAATGGTCATCACCTCCGGCTGCAGGCAGAACAAGGGGGAGTATCCGGGATCGAGCCTGTTCTTGATCGTCTTCGACGAGGCAGATCAGCCGTCCGAACCGGAAGCGCTGCCCTCCAGCCTGGGGGGCGGGGATTACGATCCCGACTGGACTCTGGATGGTGACCTGCTTGTCTTCACATCGCTCCGCACGACTCGGCCTCAGATCTTCACTATGGACCTGAGCGGGGCTGCGCCCTTCAACGTAAACGATGACCTGGCTTACAACTGGGAGCCCTCCTGGTCTCCGGATGGAACGCAGATTGCCTTCGTCACGACAAGAGGCGGCGTGCGTGAGATATGGCTCGTGCCCTCAAGCGGCGGATCTGAAACTCGTTTTATTCGCAGCGATGGGAAAGACATGGCCCATCCGGATTGGTCACCCGACGGGTCCACCATCCTGTTTGAAAAAGTCGTCGGCGCCATTCCGCGCCTGGTGGGCGCCCCGGTGGCGGAGTCAGGTTTACGAGAGATTTTGGTATGCCAGGAAGGAACGCTCTCCGTGCAGCCGATGTCCGAACCGGATTGGTCGCCGGACGGGGACTGGATCGCTTTTGAAACCTGGCCGGATGGTGTGGATCACAACATCGCCATCATGACCGCGGCTTGCAGCCAATATCGTGAACTCACTAATAGTCTAGCGCTGGACTTTGATGCCGTTTGGCGACCTGGGCCATGAGGATAGTAGGCGCAATAAAAGCGGGGGTGTAGCGTGGTCCGTATTTGAACCGAGTCGGATTCATGGATTGCACGAAGAAATCGGAGCACTTCTCATGCAGATGCATGTTTCTATAGCCTGGTTGGAAGGTGTCGGCGGCTCTGTGGTTGGTTTGCGATATGAGCTGTCGGAGGTCAGGGTCACACTTGGACGTGGATCTGCTTGTCAGCTCCGCCTAAAAGATCCCAAAGTCTCGCGCAAGCATGCCGTTATCTGTTTTCGTGAGGGCGCCTTTGAAATCGATGATTTGGGCAGCTCACACGGGACATACATCAACGACGAGCGCATCTCATCGGTGAAACTGAACGATGAAGATACGATCACCGTGGGCGATACGACGCTGCGCTTCCATCTGGAGCAGGATGCGGTCGCCACTGTCATGGCCACAGAAATGCCTGAGACCCCTGGTGTCTCTACTACATCAGACCTTCCCAAGCCGATCTCGATCCAATGTCGCCAATGTGGAAAGATGCACGTGGGCGGCGGAAAATTTTGTGGAGACTGTGGTGCCGAGCTTCCGCAGCTCCTGGAGTCATTCCTGGTCGTCCAAGGAGTGTATTCGACCTTGCGCAAAACCTACGAATCAGGGCTACTCAATGCCGAGGATTATCGGACAGAACTGGTCAAGCTCATCGTTGAGGACAATACCGGTGCATATTGGATGTTGGGTGCCGCCAGCGGGAAATGGTATTGGTATGATGGAGAAAATTGGGTAGAGCGCTCCCCACCACTCATCACCCCAAGCGATGTACCCCCTCCCGCTGTATCACTCCCACCCCCTCCTTCAAGCGATGTACAAGATGCTCGTCGGATGAACTGGGGCCGTTGGCTGGTTGGTGTTCTGGGATTGATCGGGTTTCTTTGTGTCCTCGTATTTGGCGCATATACCATGACTGAGTTGCTCTCCGCAGGTGATGATCCAACACTCCTGGACGCAGGGATCGCCTCTCAAGCAAGGGTCGACGAGGGGTTAGGAACGAAATCTTCACATGAGGTTTTCGAGGAAGTCTCACCCACACCTGAACCGACTCCGACCATAATTCAAACCGAGGCACCAGTTATTACAGATGAACAATCTGCTTCGTACATAATACGCCCCTATGATCCTGTGCAGGATGTCTCCCTTATGAGTCTGACCTTGGACTCCGAATATCTCGAGGAGGCAAGCTCCGAGGATATTTCGGTTTTTCAAAACGCATTTCACTATGGAAGCTCTGGTGTACTTAACATGGGGTGGTGTGCGCTGAACGAAGTTACACTCAATGAAAATATGACCATCATCCAGTTGGCGTCCGAGTTTGATGGAGTGGAGATATCACCGGAGTACACAGTTGAAGAAGACGTCGTAAGCACAGAAATGGTGTGCCGTTACTATCGCACGGTGGTTGAAGACCTGGAACCAGGGACTTATGGGTCTTCCGTTCCGAGCGAAATGGAACGATTGAGGAATACCTCATGACTGTGGATGGAACGCATACGTATCAACTCGAGTACGAGGGATCCCCAACGACGATCGGCGATTGGTCGCCGGATAGTCGCCAAATCGCATTCGCTGGACCAGGAGATATCCCCGATTCTTTTCTTGGGTATCCCTTATCAGATATTTATCTTGTGAACGCCGATGGAACTGGGCTGATAAATCTCACTCAATCCGTTGGAGATGAATACAAATTTGCATGGTCTCCTGACAGCAGTCGAATCGGTTATATTGCCTCGGAAAGTCAAGAAAATGCACCAACCTTGCGGAAGATCATGATCATCAACACTGATGGGAGCGCAAAGACTGAGTTGGCGAGGGAACCCTTCCCCAGCATGGATAATGTCCCCGCTTTAGAGGGGTATTTTTGGCCGTGACCTTCGGATCCTTTCCGTGGACCTATATGGGGTGAATAGTGACATAATGATCGATCCCAAAGACCGGGACTTTCTCGCAGAAGCAGAACGAACTGGTTTTTGATCGCAGCATCGGTATATGATATCGATAGGAAGACAATTCGTAGGTTTTCTTATCATTATTGTTAGATTTCAATTCTGTGTTGGTGTGCCTGATCGAGATAGAATATTCATTTTTAATTATTACGAAAACTAAGAGGTGCACTATGAATTGCGAACGATGTGGAACAGAATTTCCTGAGGATGCAACCAGTTGTGTGAAGTGCGGCGCGCCTCCTCCGGCAGCGGCGACAGTTCGTGCGGACGATCCATTGGTTGAATCTGAAGCGACTGTGATGGCTGAGGAAGTCCTCGTCCAGGAACCTGCGCCGATACCGTCACCTTCGGGTGAAAGCACGACCACCTCGGGTGGATCAGGATGCGGTAAGTCTTGCCTCTGGGGTGTGCTTGGATGTGCGGGTGTGTCCCTCGTGATGATGTGTCTATGTCTCGTAATCTCGGTCGTGGGGGTGAATCTGCTGCCGTCCCAGTTTCCTGTCCCGATGGAGGAGATCCTCGGTCTGGCGGAGGAGATGAATCAAACCGGAGGA
>CBDVCG010000264.1:0-4028 GCA_965372425.1 uncultured Anaerolineales bacterium | reverse complement strand
GTAAGTCGTGAAGGGCATCTCCACTCCCGCTCCTTCCAACGCTGTGTAGAGCGCCTGATTGACCGTGTCAAACATCCGGCGTGTGTCGACATAGGAATCGATCCACCAACGAATGCGGAAGATCATGTTCGTTGGGCCGAACTCCAGGAACAACGCATCTACGGGTTTATCCTTCAGCACGCCATCGATATTACCCACAGCCTCCTTGATCACCTTTCGTATTTCATCAATATCCTGCCCATAGCCGATGCCCACCTCAATTTGAATACGATACCTTGGATCCGGAAATGTATAGTTCACTACAGGACTGTTACCGATCGTCGAGTTCGGGATCATCACAAGTCGGTTGTCACGGGTACGGATCTTCGTCGTACGTAATCCAATTTCTGTCACATCACCCCAGGTATTGATCGAATCAATCTGGATTCGATCACCAACATGGAATGGCTGATCGAGCAGGATGATGATGCCGCTGATAAAGTCTGCAATCGTGTCTTGCGCGGCCAGGGATAGTGCCAGACCACCAATACCGATGACTGCCGCAAGTGCCGTAATGCTGATCCCGAAGTGATCGAGCAGAATAGTAAAGTACACAAATACAACGAGAAACTTCACCAGCCATCCAACGAGTTGTAAAAGGGTGTTGACCTGGTTTTCTTCCATTCGCTGAGACAACCTGCCTTCGAGAATCTCAAGTCCAAAATCGACTAACTTCCAACTGATCACGGCGAAGATCAATATATAGAGAACAAATGTGGTGTCCCGGATAATCGTCCTGATACCAATATCCAGGAATTGCAAACGCAGAAGGGAAATCTCAATCACAACCACGATGATGAGCCAGCGGATTTGAGTATCCGCATCCTCAAGGAAGCGGTCATCGAGATCTGTGGGCGTGCGCTTAACTAGCCTTCTGAGTAGGGAGCGGACGACCCACATCCCGGCCTTATAGAGGAAGAGCGCAAGGACAATCGAGATAACCAGGTTAATCCAGTCTGCGGATGATAATCCAAGGATGATGAGTTCCTCAATTCCAATATTTTCTGTGAAGTTATCGACCGCTACCTCGACAGCGCCAGGAGCTGATGTCGGTACTGGAGTTCGGCTTGCCACGGCACTGACAACCTCCTCACCTGACTCGGGATCCCCCTGATCGCCGCTGGATTCAGCTTCATTAACTGCCTCCGTACCTACCAGAGTTTCCGTAGGAGCAGTGCTCGGAGATAGTACATCCAAGTATTCGGGAGTACTGCAAGACGCCACGAAGACAACTACCAAAGCGAGCAGGATCATGACTGTCAGAACGATCGGCTTATGTTTCATAGCCAGGCTCCTTGGATGAGTTCAAACATATTGCGCAAATGGTCATATATGATTCGGTATGGATTGTAGTCGTCAATCGTAGAGAAGCAACGACGAATCTAGATTCAACTCATCGAGATATTAACCGTTTAACCACTTAATAGAAAACTCATCCATCGGAGTAAGAAGTGGAGCTTCATTGGAAGTCTGGTTCTGGAGATTATGCCCGATCTGCGTTCATGACTTAAACTGCTGAGCAACTTGGTGAACAAAGAAAACCGCTTCAGTTCGGTCGCTGAAACGCTGTGGAAATGCCTCAAGAGCCTTGTGACCGATGCTGTCGATGGTGGTGTTTCCGTCCATCTGCTGAAGTACAAACAAGGTAACTTCCCCATCCATGCTCATTTCGGGTTTTGTGAGCGAGATGTATGGCAATTTGAGATCATCTTCATACAGCTCAGCTATATTTGTCGACTGATCGAAGTCTGCCTTGATGGCATCCTTATCATCTCCTTCGAGAACGCACGTATGCCATCGCCACTCATATTCGTCTCCATCGAGATCTGCATGAAGAGATAGGTTAATAATATCGCCTTCCTGCACAGATACCGGTTCCAGCAGCGGAAAGAAACCTCGACCGTACACTTCCGAGATCCGGTCTACATCTGGTCCATTCGAGAAACCGACCTCCGCAGTGAGATCCGTATCGAACCAGATCAACCATCCATAGGCTTTCCCATCCCTTGTGGCTCGCTGCACAATGCCAGAATTACTCACATTTGTATCCTTGATGGAGGAATAATCCAGAGTCGCCCAGCGATGTGGTTTCGTAAGCAGATGCCTTTGGCGAAGATCGTACGCCACCTCATCACTCCATGTGTTCAATACGATTTGTTTGATGGGCTCCATAGAGAGTGCATACGGGTTGTCCCAGGCTCGGATAACCCCGCGGTATGCCCGTGATGAGTCCACAAGTGCTGCATACATCACATCTCGATAGGGGATCAGCGCGCCCCCCTCCTTAAGGTGCCGTTTCCGCGCATCGATGATCGTAGGGATATGAGTCCCGTACATCGGCAGGGAACCCCTGATATCTGAGACGATCACATCGACCCGCCCAGGTAAGGTCACATTTGTTGAGAGCTCCTGGTAAAACTCGATCCGATCTCCAAAACCGTTTTCTTGAGCGACCTGTCTGGCAAGATGGACTGTGTCCTCCGGTTCGATCGCGTACACCTTCCGAGCGCCAAACTTTGCAGCAAGAAGCGCATGCATCCCCGGACCCGTTCCTATGTCCAATACAACCGAGTCCGGCTTGACAAGAGCTTTCAAGGCTAATGCATACGCGTCCATACGAACCCGGTCGACGATCATATCGGCGTAATCGTTCAAATCATACATGGACACTCGCCTCGATTAATGAACAAGGCGCAGCACAAGGGAATGAAACCTCATCCCAATGGCTGCGCCAAAATCATCATGTCTTGGAAATAATAAACTTACAGATTGAGCAGTTCCTTCTTCTTAGCTTCGAACTCTTCATCCGTGATGACGCCCTGCTTGTTCAACTCGGAGAGACGTTCGAGCTCTTCGAGGTAATCCTCCGGCTCGTCGTCAGCTGCATCCACCTGTTTCCAGTCCTCGTCGGACATTTCCTCGGGTTCGATCCCCAGCTGCTTCATCGCCTGCTCGAGCTCTTCATCCGTAAGCTCTTCGGCCTGTTTGCCGGTCTGTTGTTCGATCTGTTCTGTCTGGCTCTTAGTAAGCTTGTATGTGCCCACTGCGATCAATCCGCCGACAAGCATGATTCTTCGCCTCCGGCGGCGTCTGCGCATGCGGCTCATCCTCCTTACCGTCATCCTGGCTGCCCTTCGTCCTCTTGGCATCACTTTCTCCTTTCAATCCAATGAGCTTTTGGCCTTATTGCCCTTTTACCATACTGTCTTTTTACCTTATTTCCTAATGCTTTATCCCTTATTCCTTTTACCCAAGGATTGTAGCACACTGCAATTTCTTAGTCTTAAGATCCAATCGTGAATGCACTCGTCACACCATTGACATCTACGGTGTATTCCCCAGGCATTGCGCCACCCACCTCGAGGAGGATGAGCATATTGAAGGGGCTCAGCATTTGGGCGCACACGAGGTCTTCCGGTCGGTTCACAAGGAGGGCAATTTTGAACGTCGAACCATCGACCTCCTGATCGACATCACTGACACGCGTGCAGGAGTCCGGGTAGTTCCCCTCAACCCTGGCATAGTGGTGCTCCGCCTGCATCTCAACCGCGACATGATCCACAAAGGCAAGATTCCCTGTAGCTGGTTCTTCTCCCATCTCCCCCGAAGCACAGCCTGTCAGAAACAATACTAGGATGATGGGCAACGAGAGCAGCTTTATCAATTTCTGCTTCATCACAACCTCCTCGAATTAACGTGTTCACACATACGCTCGCCGAAAAACTGGCGAAGCCATATCATCGATCTCATAAGATTACTCTTCTGCTCTCATCGGTTTCGTCGATCGGATCCACTCCCTGGCTTTTTCACGCGCTGCTTCCATCGCCTCGCCGCGTTTCGGGTGATCGTGGAAGATGTAATCGCGTCCGATCTCCTCCGCCAAGCCCGTCGACTCCAGCACATCCATCATCTGATCGTTAACGCCTTCCAGAATAAACTTGTTACCATGCGCCTCGAGCTTCTTGTTGTACGCCTCGAACCATTCGATG
>CBDVCG010000263.1:0-4047 GCA_965372425.1 uncultured Anaerolineales bacterium | reverse complement strand
ATACTGGACCAAATGCCTGAATACGTCGTCATTTTGGAGGTTTATGGCAGAAACGGACTGCTCATAAATGAAAGTTTTCTAGATTCATATCGTTTGTTTCATAAGATTCCGACAGACATTTACGGCAGTGACGGCTTACTCATCTTCGAAAGATCCGCTTCATGAAGTCGAAAAAAGTTGTGCTCGCACTTGTCATCCTTTTCATTCTCTACTCAGTTTACATTTTTCTTGGGGTGAAGTCAGTCCCGTTCCATCCCGACGAGAGTTCGCTCCTTTATCAATCCCGTGATCTCGAAAAAGCAATTTCTGAACCTGCTGCTCTTTTTTGGTCCGACACCCCGACAAACGCGTATGATCAAACTTATAGATTACTAAATGCGCCCCTGGCCAAATACATCATTGGCATTGGACGGCTAGGTGCGGGATATGGCGCCGAATCGGTATCTGTGGACTGGGATTGGGGACATTCCTGGGACGAAAATGCCCAACAGGGTGCCTTGCCTCCTGAGCGCTTGCTACTAGGTAGCAGGCTCGCAGTGGCTTTATTCCTCCCGATGAGCATTATATTAATTTACATCGCGGCTCAATCTATTGGCGGTGTTACGAATGGTATTTTGGCAGCGCTCCTGCTTGCACTCAATACGCTGGTGCTCCTGCATACACGCAGGGCAATGGCCGAGGGTGTGCTGTTGTTCGGTGTTTGTCTTGCCATAGTTGGAGTTCTGTATGCAGATCGGCGCCCGTGGCTCGATGGGCTTGGCATGGGTCTGGCGATAAGCGCGAAGTATTCAGCGTTGGCACTGCTCCCCGCTGGCCTGGTTGCAGTTCTCTGGGGATCGAGTTTGGACCGTCGTCAAATACTCAAGAAATTGAGCATCTTTATACTCACATTTTCACTGGTCGTAATCGTACTTCATCCTCTTCTTTGGCGTTCACCTGTAAGAGCGGTTAAGGAAATGGTCCATGCCCGTACAGATTTTATCTCCTCACAAGTGACAACGCTCCAAGCACACAACCCAGAACAGCTCCTGGATTCCCCCGGAAAGAAATTGGGCGTCATGCTATACACAGTGTTTCTCGGAGCTCCCCAATTCGAGGAGGTGGGAAATTACTCCAGCATCCTGGCGGATGAGATTGATGCCTATTTAAACACCTTTGGGAACAATCTCCTTGGCGGTCCGATCTGGGGAGGGATCTTGCTGTTTTTCACATTGTTGGGCGTAATCGTAGGGGTGAGTAAAGCCAGAGATAAAGACTCAGAACACCAACGCAGAGGAATCATCCTGCTCATTTTCATGTCGGTCTGCCAAGCGGGGGCTTTGCTCATCCTCAATCCCCTCCCCTACCAACGATACTATCTCCCCTTAATCACCTTTGTATGTCTCTGGGCTGCCCTTGGAATAAGTACATCCTCCACAATTATCAAAAAAGCCGTTCAACGCTCGAACGGCTCATCAAACTTGCTATGAGTCCAGCTACTCCTTGAGATAATCTACGAGGATTCGACGGTGAGATGGATGGCGAAGACGGCTCAACGCTTGGGCTTCAATTTGTCGAACCCTCTCCCGAGTTACCCCCATCTTCCTGCCAACTTCTTCCAATGTATAGCTTTGTCCATCGAGGAGACCATAGCGAAGCTGCAAGATGCGCACTTCACGAGGCGGCAATGAACCGAGGACATCCTGCAGTTGCTCCCTTAACAAATTCTGTGTGACAGTCGTGGTCGGGGCAGGCGATTCTTTGTCCTCAATAAAATCCCCCAATATCGAATCTTCATCCTCATCTGTGGGTGTCTCTAACGAGATGGGTCGACGAGCAACCTGGATCATATTCTCTACTTTTTTAGGTGTCACATCGAGAGCCTCTGCGAGCTCATCCGTCGTTGGGCTTCGACCCAATTTTTGTGTCAGCTGATGTGACACCCTGAGCAATTTGTTAATTTGATCTCCCATGTGCACAGGAACACGGATTGTGCGACCCTGATCTGCAATTGCTCGCGTCACTGCCTGTCGGATCCACCACGTCGCATATGTGGAGAACTTGTGTCCGCGCCTGTAGTCAAACTTCTTTGCGGCCCGGATCAAGCCGATATTCCCCTCTTGAATGAGGTCAAGAAAAGGGACTCCACGACCCATGTATTTTTTCGCGACGCTTATGACCAGTCTTGAATTCGCCGTGATGAGATGCTCCCGAGCCGCCCAACCATCTTCAATTAGGAGCTGCTTCTCTCGGCGATCTTTGATGCTGACATTTTCACTCGCAAGCGCTTCTCGGGCAATCCTTCCTCGCTCGATGCGTTTCGCAAGCGAAACTTCTTCTTCTGCAGTCAATAGGGGAACACGGCCGACTTCTTTCAGGTAGAGACCGACGGTATCATCCGTGTCCACGGTGGCTAAGTAATTATCTTCAATAGCAGCTCCAACCGCATTGCTGCTATCGGCTGGACTTTCACTCGAAGTTTCGGCGTCAACTTTTCCATCCAGGACATTGAGGCCAGCACTCAAGAGTGCCGCATAAGTATCCTCCAATTGATCCATATCTCGCTCGACTTCGGGAAAAACCTTGAGAATTTCATCGATCGTGACGTAGCCACGGTCCTTCCCGAGTTCGACCAATTGCGCGATCGCGGGATTCTCTTGCTCGGCAGCAATCGCAGCTTCCTTTAATTCCTCAGACATACCAACCTTAACTTCGGGTTCGCTCTGCCCATTATTACCGTTCTTGAGTACATTTTTTCGTTTTGCCAACGTTTCTACCTCGATATCAGCTTACAGTTAATTTTAACCCCAAACAAGTACGGATTACGGGTTATTTCAATTCATTTGTGAAGATGTTATTTGACAAGAGTATGTATGTGGGGAATTGGATAGGTTATCGGATAATCAAAAGAGATAACGGCGTTTCGCATGCCACCATTCAAGTCTGAGTACCTGCTTCTCCCCGTCCTTCCTGCTGGTCGTTCTGATTCATCGTGAGTATCTAGTTTTACCAGGCAATGCTCCCACAGATGAACAAAAAGCACTGCCTCCGCAACTTACTTGGCGGCATGTGCTCCACCTGACAAATAAGCACCGTTCGCAAAACACTATACAAAATTGGACCACTAATGTCAATAAGCAGTTGAGAAGAAACGCCTGTTTTTCCAATTCCTCACACTTGTTCAATACTTGGCTTGACAGAGCACATTACCCCGCTGTAAAATCTCACCTCTTCCTTGGTAGGATTGACTAAATCAAGAAAGTCGGCCCCTAATAAGGAATAATAGATCGGCCTGGAGAACAAATTCTCATCTCCCACACTCGAATTCGTGAAAGATTATCGCACCCTCACTCAGGCTGTGGAAATCGGGTCGCTCTTTCCCGTTCGGGTATACTCCGTCAGTGGTCCATCGCCCTGTTATAGGGCGATGGTTACAGCGGTCTTGACGATACAAATTGATCTATTCACCATCCATGGAGGTTAACCTGGTACCAAAATAAATTGTAACTTGAGTCAACTTCATCCACTTGCAGGCTTATATCGGATTACATTATAGAAGGAGAGAGAGCTTAAAAATGAGTGAATTATCACAACTTGAACAGACGATGTTATGGGGCGTGGTTGTCGTGGCTATCATCAGCCTGCTCTATGCCCTCTGGCTCTGGCGCGATACGATTAGCCATGATAAGGGCACCAAGGAAATGCAGGAGGTTTGGCAAGCGATCAAGGAAGGCGCCCAGGGTTATTTGCGCCGTCAGCTTCGCACGATCGTACTGACTGTGTTGGCTTTGAGCGTCGTCCTATTCCTGAGCGTTTTCGTAATTCCGCCATCTGAAGAAGCCGTAAATAAATTCGGAGAAAACGCGGTCATCGCAGTCGCGGTCGGCCGCACTTTTGCTTTTTTCCTGGGAGCCGCATTTTCAACCATCGTTGGTCAACTCGGTATGCGCGTGGCAATCGAAGGGAATATCCGCGTATCCGCTGAAGCGGTTAAGGAAAACTATAACGGCGCACTGACGATTGCCTACCGTGCTGGAACGTTCACCGGAATGTTAACCGACGGCCTTG
>CBDVCG010000262.1:0-4053 GCA_965372425.1 uncultured Anaerolineales bacterium | reverse complement strand
CAAGCTACAGGGTATTCTGGCTTTTTCCCATAAAGGGGGGCGGCCTGCTTGTGGAGCATTTGGGACCTGCACGAACAGGTCGAACGAGTCCAACAAAGCTGGTTGCCCAGCAATCCGGACCGACGAGAAAAATAGCATGCTCCCTGGCTTGATACGGTCGATCATCCTCCTTCCGGGGACGGTATTGGTGTTCATCCCATCCTTGCTGCTCTGGATTTCATGGAAACTACCCCGTTATGCTGGCCCTGTACATTTTAGCGATGCCCGATTCTGGGTTGGCGCGATGTTCCTCGTGACAGGTCTCATACTCGCAATCTGGACCGTCCATCTCCAGCTTAGCCTAGGTAAAGGAACGCCGGCTCCCTGGGATCCGGCTGTTGAATTGGTCATCCAGGGACCCTATCGTCACTCCCGCAACCCCATGATCACAGGGGCATTCTTTGTTTTAATTGGAGAAGCGCTGCTATTTCAATCCTGGCTCATCGCGGGTTGGTTTATCATGTTTTGGTTGGCCAATTTAATCTACATCCCATTCGTAGAGGAGGTGCAATTAGAAAAACGATTCGGGGATACATATTTAGATTACGTATCTCAAGTCCCGCGCTGGATTCCGAGATTGAGGCCTCATAAGAATGCATAACGCGTCAACCATCTACCACCTCGTGGTTCTCTGTCCCCCATTAATATTAAAGTGAATCATAAGCGACACTCTGAGGTACCATGCATCTTGTCGAGTGCCGCTTGTGGCTGAAGAACCCCGCTGCTTTCTGAGGGGCATCTTCCAAGGAAAAAGCCTTAATGGGGGTTGCCACCTCCATACCCCCGCTTGGCAATCATCCCCGCAACAAGCTACGATGTATTTTCAACGGTAACAAGAAACCTTTTTTGTTCACTTTGTAGAGTCGCGGATGTTACCGTGGATATGGAGGCAGTGCTGATGGAGAAAATCGTTGACTTAGCTAATGGTTTTACAGATAGGGATAGGAACTGGTGGCCAATTCTTTTCCTCAGACCCGATCAAAACGAAAAGATGACAAATGCTCTGGTCGGGAAATTGGCCATCTTTTACGGCCTTACTGGAGGAATATCTCTCTACTTGTTTCTAAAATACTTGGGCAGACTGTCCGGCCTTCTGGATTTGGTAATTCTATCGATCGTATTCGTAGTAGGCGTCTTTATTTTTTATCGTGTTACATTTGCTGTCTGCTGGAATTATCGGGCCGAAAGGCTTCAGACAATGGAAGAAAGCCCCCGGGTGTAAGGAATCGGTTTGTTTTCCTTAAGTGTGCTCGTGTGTGTAAATCATTCCATGAAGCGGATCGGGGATACAGAGCGTTTCGATAACAAGATGGGATAATATGAGCAGGAAGACAGCATGACAGTCAATGACAGCTTGGCGGCTCAGTTCATTGTCGTCGCCCACCCTTATTGATGATTATCTGCGTCCGAACAGAACCGGAATGATATCAAATTTTATCTTACAAAGTAGATCCTGCGATCAAGCTGGTGACGACTGAACAAACCCATCATCATCGGGTAAGCTCATACATGGCTTTCGCATAAATCGACATCGCTTTATAGATCTCATCCAGCACGATGTACTCGTTGGGTTGATGTTCAACGCTGGGTGCTCCCGGGAAGTCGGGGCCGAATGCGACACAGTTTTCCATCGTTCTCGCATAGGTGGCGCCCCCTGACGAGATGGGCTCGCTCTCCATGTCCCCGGTCTCATCCTGATACACACGCACAAGCGTCCCGATTAATGGATGATCCTTAGGGAGATAAAGCGGCCCCCACCAGTCCTTTTCCGTATAGGTGAAATCATATTTCTCTGCAGCATTCAATACACTATCGACGATCCTGCTCTTCTCGACTGTGACGGGGATGCGAATATCGATCGACAGCTTCTCCTCTTTTTCGAGTTTGATCTTGCCAACATTACACTTCAGTCTGCCGGAGGGATCATCTTCGATAACCCCGAACAACCCGGTGCCATAAGGATCTTCCCCCAGCATGTCGACCATGAAGCGCACGGCGATCGATTCTCGACCCATCGCATCCAACGCAAGGCAAAGCCGAACGATCGCGTTGATCCCATCCTCCGTTGACATGGCATGGGCGGCTTTACCGAGCACCTTGATGCCAGTTGTTCTTCTTTCATATTCAAAACCAAACACATCCAACTGAGCAGCGAGTGCATCCTCGTCATCACCCGAATAGAATATGTGATCGGGTACAGCGTTGAATGATGAGCCACCTTCGATTTTTAACCCGCTCGTATTCGGGCAGGTGAGGGTAAATTGCAGTAACCCTTTTTCCGCATAGATGAGGGGGAACTTGGCGTCAGGGGTAAAACCTAGACTGGCTTTTTCTTCTCGTTGATTGTACAGCTTCATGCAGCGCCAGTATGTTTCCTCATCCGTCCCGAAAATAAAGCGCAGTCGTTTCTTGAAATCCACGCCAGCGTCCATGAGCGCCTTGGCGGCGAACAATGCGGCCATCGTTGGGCCTTTGTCATCTTTCGCACCTCGGCCGAAGAGCTTGCCTTCACGCTCGACGGGCTCGTAAGGTCCCGTCTCCCACAAATCCAAGTCCCCCGGAGGCACGACGTCAATGTGCCCTAAAACCGCGACCAGTTCATCGCCCGCACCGATCTCGGCGTACCCATAATAACCATCAGGGCCATACGTCACCTGAAAACCGAGATCCTCGGCGATCTTCAGGGTCACCCTGAGCGCATCATCAATGGGTTTGCCGAAAGGGGGTTCATCCTCGCCCTCAACAAGCACGCTCGGAATTCGAATAAGAGCGCTCAGTGCTTCTTTGAAGGGATTGTGTTGTTGGTCGATGTACCTGGAAAATTCCATGGATCTCTCTCGCTGATCTCATCGAGTTCTCATTTCATCCTAAGCTCATGTTCACAATTATACGGTAACGTGAGACGTGACTTTCGGAGGTCGGACCTTCTACCAAGGTGTCTTGACAATGCCATTGGCTTTCCACGCTCGAGCATTTCAGAGCCATTCATATCCGGATGACATGCTCTCTCATCAGAGCGGAAAAAATAGAAAATGTCGGAACCCAAGAAATCGAATCGATCTGCTCGCAGATATCCGGAAATCTATGAAAAAATAATCCCCATTGCGCTCGTGATTCTCGTTGGCGCGATACTTTTTATGCTCCTCATCATCGCCACTGTCGTGCTGGGCATTTTCCCGGGGAGCGCGTAGTCCGTCGCATCGCTTGCTCTAGGTCTTGGTGACCCAAGTATAACTTCTAAGGAGAAGAAATGACCCCCCTCAACACCTTGGTCCCTTTATTGTCCAGCATCATCAGCTTTATCTTCGCTGTCGTAATCTTCAAACGATACTCCGATCGTGGAGGAGCACACCTGCTTCTCTGGGGAATTGGCATGGTCTTCTTCGGCATCGGGGGGTTCTGCGAGGCTTATTTCGGCGCCTTCGGATGGAACGAAACAATCTTCCGCATGTGGTATTTGTTCGGCGCCATTCTTGTGGCAGCTTGGCTTGGACAGGGGACAGTGTACTTACTCGCGAAACGAAAATGGGCGAATGTCGCCATGGCGATTCTTCTCGGATTGTCTATATTTGCAGCGGTTCGAGTGTTCACCGCCGAACTGGATCCTTCACTCCTGACCACGAGTGTGCATACGGGCAGCGAGCTCAGCGGTCATGCCATTATCACGCCCGGTATCCGTACCCTCACGCCGATATTTAACCTGTATGGAACGATAGCCCTCGTCGGCGGCGCCGTGTACTCGGCGTTTATCTTCTGGCGAAAGCGCATCATGCTTCACCGGACGATCGGCAACATCATGATTGCCGTCGGCGCGCTCGCACCGGCATTCGGGGGCGCTTTCAGTCGGTTTGGCATTCCCGGAGCACTTTACATCGGCGAACTCTTTGGAGCCGTCCTGATGTTCGCCGGTTTCATCCGTGCGACTACCCCGATGAAAAACGAACAACCAGAAGGTGCACCTGCCCCTGCTGGGGACTAACTCATAGCAGTATCCCGGATACCGATGGTATCCGG
>CBDVCG010000261.1:0-4067 GCA_965372425.1 uncultured Anaerolineales bacterium | reverse complement strand
GCTTATCGCCGCACCGGATTTGGATGGGTTTCTCGAAACCTGGGACGTGCCCGGTGTGATGTTCTCCGTCTCAGATGATCTTGCAAGCCTAGCTGGGTATCTTCAGGTCCTTGATATTAAACAGGAAGAAATCCTTACTAAATGTGAATTTGACGGGCGATTTGACTATGAGGACTCCCTCTATCGGGGAAAGTATGATCTGTTTAAAAAATGTGGAGGCCCCGGTGGTGCGGCTTATATGGTCCTTTCTGCTGTGTCCAGGGACGACCAATTTTCTTACCTCATCCTCGTCGAGACACAGATAATTTCGGACAGTGATTGGGACGTTTCTCAACATATTTTGGATACCTTCCAGGTCATTGGCGAGCTGCCCTGAGATTTAGTACAACTTCGAGCTCGAATAAAATCAAGAACATAGTGCCAGAAAGAGGAAGGGTCGATCGATGCCCTTCCTCTTATGTTTTCAATTGACCATAGGCAGCCCGATCCCAAGGTACTTCTACCCGATTGAACAGACTTACATTCGGCGTAAGCCCGTTATCTTACATTTAAGAGATTTGTCGGTTGTTATATCACGGAGGAGGAATTAGATGGGCTCAAGATGCGATGCAACCCACAGATCATAGCGACGGATGATTTCTCTTGTGAGAGGACCTGGGCTCCCATCTCCAATGGTGACGCCATCAATCATGATAATGGGCACCACGCCTCGACTGCTGCTCGAGAGGAATGATTCCTCGAGGCTTTCAATCTCATCGACGCTCACAGCTCTAGCATCAATGGGCAAAAAGCCTTCTAGTACAGTTAAGACTATTTTTCTTGCTACGCCATGGAGAATTCGTTCGCTTGATGTACGTAAAACTCCACCTTCGATAGCGTAGAAATTGCTGCTGAACCCTTCGAGCAATACGCCCTGTTTAGTCCGTACCACACCTTCGAACACGTCTGCGGGAAGATCCACGCGTGCATCAGCCCGCAGATTTTCCCAGAGATTGGTTTTTGCTTTTGGATTTGGTCTTGTGATGAGATGCGTGGCTACAGGAACGCCTTGCAGACGGGTTTCATCAGGGACAGCGACTAAGGGCTCAACCGCAATCAAGATCCTCTCAGGATGTCCCTTAGGAATGGAAATACGCAAACGTGTCTCATCGAATCGGGCTCTGGCTATGAGATCTCGGATAGCAGAGCGAATCGAATTCCGTTTTAGTTTGAGAGGTATCCCCTCAAGACGGGCAGATTCTTCCAGTCGATCGAGATGCGCATCAAAGAGTACGAACTGATTGCCAAGAAATGTTCGCGTAATCGTATAAACCCCCTCGGGTTCTGTTCGACCCAATTCCTCGATGGAGTGAACTGAGAGGTGGGCTTCTTCAACCTTCCCGCCTGGGAGGTAGAATACTGCTTCAATTGTCATACCGAGGGTGATTCTATCAAGGATTGCCCTGAAAGAAACCGGATTGCTGCGGTATGGCTAGGAGAGATATACCGCAGTAATACAATCGGTGGGGACAGCTCAAATACAAACGGCCTCAGGTGCCGAATCTGGCAGGGGATTCCCTGAATACAGACTCGAGTGATTGTTTGTAACGATCAATTCACGCGATTGAGCCAGGTGAGCTATTTGCGGTCTTCGAAATCCGATTTCTTGTGATCACGGCCATGGAATGGTCACCAGCGTGGAATATCCCAGCTTATTAAAGACCCTGACCTGCCCGTAGGAATCTCCTGCGCAACTTGTATAGTCATCGAATGTAATGCTGGTAGCCGCCGTGCTGTAAACTTCATCCCACAAATAACCGCCGGAGGTGCAGATGCGTGCCTCGATCAAATAACCAAGGTCCACGGAGGGAGGCGCTGCATTCCAGCTGACGGTGATCTTATTGCCGTTCCTCACGCTATTCACTCCCGCAGGGGCCGGTACCTCGGAGTGTGTAAAAAGTTGGGGATACACGACCGGGATTTCTTCAATATCTATTGAAGGCGTCACAGCTGAAGCGGCGACCCAGCAGCGCCAGTTCGTATCGTGCGGCGTAACCCACAACCAGGTCTTGCCATAGTTCCTGCCCATAATCTGTGCGGTGTCCCCCTCTGTCAACCCCCAGGCATAGAGATAGTCTTTATCGGGACCGTAGCGGCAGTTCACACTCCCATTCGCTACGATCGTAGCAGGTTCATCCGTGGGCGTGGTTGATGGCGTCGCCGTGTTTTCAGGTGTGGGGGTATCCGTCGGGAGAGGAGATGGCGTAGCAGAGGGCGGTAGGGTGGGCGTGAATGTTGGGCTCGGGCTCTGCGAAGGAGTTGCAGTGGAAGTGATGGTTGCTGTCGGTGGTTCCATCGTCGGTGTGGGTGGAGATGACGCCAGATTACAAGCACCTGTGAAACCAACGAGGACAATCAGGAATGCTCTAGTCAAAGATGATAAGGTCATTCGGTACCTCCGCGATCAAGAACAAAAAAATTGTTTTCGGAGCAAAGCCAACCAGGGATGAGCAAGGGGGGTGATGGAAGGTTGTGGTCAAATCTACAACGAATTCTCCTTGTCTGCAATAGGAAGTCGTATCTCTTGACAATATTGGTACATGCGCTCGGGAGAACTTTGATTGTGGACAATCCGCCTCATAGATTGGTATGCCCTGAGGACAGAATGAGGATTACCAGAGGGGATGAGAATAGTGTTGACACGGCTGACAACTTCGGTTGTCCCAGAATGCTTACTCAGCTTTTTCGAGCATTTGTAGAACGGCTTTGGAAAGGCTCTCGGTAGTGAACGGCTTTTGGAGCCATGTCACTCGACGCCGGTCGAGGAGTTCTCGTGTATGGCTCCCTAGTGGGTAGCCAGTCATAAGAATCATTTTGATATGCGGATAGGAGGTCTCAACGGCGTCGTAGAGGTCCCGCCCCCCCATGTTGGGCATGACCAGGTCGCTGATGATGAGCTTGATGCATGCCTCATCATCTTTGAGAACTTCCAGGGCTTGCTCACCATCACCGACATTCAGGAGTTGATAGCCCATGGACTCAAGGATCTCACAAACTGCTTTGCGTGTGGCTTTATCGTCCTCGACAACGAGAATTGTTTCGCCCGTCCCGCCAATTATGGATTCATATTCAGTGACATGTTCTGATTCGGTGACATCGGTCATCGCCGGCAGATATATCGTAAACATCGTTCCCAGCGGAACCTGGCTATCTGCATCAATATATCCCTCATGTTGCTTGACAATGCCGTATACCTGGGCTAATCCCAATCCAGTTCCGCGACCTTGGGGTTTGGTGGTGAAGAAGGGTTCGAAAATATGTGGCATGACATCTGGTGGTATTCCGACACCTGTATCACTTACACGAATTCTCACCCATGCACCTGCGGGCATATCACGGAACGGGGCGGAGCCAGTGACGACTTCAAATTGTGAGATGTCGACTTTGAGATCGCCACCATCGGGCATAGCATCGCGAGCATTGAGGGCAAGGTTCATGACCACTTGCTGCATGCGGGTGGGATCAGCATTGATGTAATAATGCTCTTCGTCGTTGTATGTGAAGGTGAGCTTGACGCTTTCTGGGAGTGTCCTGGAGAGCAAATTTTCGAGATCTTTGAAAAAGGGTACAAGATCTAAGACGTAGCGTTCCATCACTGATCTTCGCCCGAAGTCTAGGATTTGGGCTGTCAAATTCGCGCCACGTTGAGCTTGATTGAAAATCGTATCAAGACGCTCGCGCTCTTTTGGATCGAGCTCGTTGCTATTCAATATGAGCTCACTGTAGAGGATAATCGTACCGAGGATGTTGTTGAAATCGTGGGCGATTCCTGCAGCCAATTGACCGACGGCTGCCAGACGATCCTGCAGTTTTGCTCTCTTTTGAGCGTTACGCGTAACGGTGACATCGCGTATGATAGCGCTGGTAAATTCGCCCTCACGCGTCCTCCATGAAGCAAGAGATAACTCAATGGGAAACTCTTCACCGTTCTTCCTGCGACCGCTCAATTCAATGGTCTTACCCAACTCTCTGCCATTCCCCGAGAGTTCTCCTTGGGTAACTTCTGTTTGTTGAATATCCAATTCTTC
>CBDVCG010000260.1:0-4081 GCA_965372425.1 uncultured Anaerolineales bacterium | reverse complement strand
GAAGATGGCGCCGATGTTGAGACACGGCTTAATGGAACTGTGCACAAGCTTCCTGTGAATTTTGATGGAGATGTTCCAGAGGGTGTCGCCATAATTGGTCACAGTCAGGGTGTGCCCATCCACGAACCTGCTGTGGTCAAAATCACCCCGATCCTCTCGAGAGGTGCCGAATGACCTTGTGGCTAGTCATCGAGTGGTTGATCAAGTCAGTCGTGGTCTTCGTGATCATCATTGGTGGATTTGCTTACTTGACGCTCATTGAGAGACGAACGCTCGCACGATTCCAGGTGCGTATCGGGCCGAACAGGGCAGGTCCTGGTGGGCTTTTCCAACCCATTGCGGATGGAATAAAGCTCATCTTCAAAGAAGAACTTATCCCAGAGAAGGCCGATAAGAAGTTGTTCATCCTCGCGCCGGTCATCACAGTCTTGCCGGCTTTGATCATCCTAGCTGTGATCCCTCTGGGTCCGCAGATAGAGCTGTTCGGGCAAGTATTTACTTTGAGCTTGGCTTCAAATATCAGCGTGGGTGCGCTCTACATCCTGGCTGTCGCCTCGATTGCTGTTTACGGGATCATCATCGCTGGTTGGTCTTCGAACAACAAGTATGCGCTCTTGGGAGGGATTCGTTCCTCGGCACAGATGATAAGTTACGAGCTCTCCCTGGGCCTGGCGATTATTGGACCCATCATGCTGGCTTCATCCATGAGCATCAACGACATCGTCGCTGATCAAAGGCATCTCTGGTACGTTGTCCTGCAGCCGATCGGCTTCCTCATCTTCTTCATCGCCTCTGTCGCCGAGGTGAACCGTTCACCATTCGATATGCCGGAAGCTGAACAGGAACTCACGGCGGGTTACCACGTGGAATATTCCGGAATGAAGTTCGCACTTTTCTTCATCGCCGAGTACGGGAAGATGATCGCGGTAAGTCTCATAACAGCGACGTTATTTTTAGGCAGCTACTGGGGACCAGGTGTGGATCAGTTCCCGCTTCTTGGTCCGATATACCTTGCGATCAAGACTCTCGCGGTGATATTCATAATGATCTGGTTTCGAGCGACGCTGCCGCGTTTTCGATACGATCGGCTGATGGCTTTTGGCTGGAAGATCATGCTTCCGATCGCGCTGCTTAATGTTGTAATTACGGCGGTTTTTGTTGTGTTGGTGGGAGGGTAACGATGAATCCGTTTGAAATCCTGCGCGGATTATGGACGACTTTCAAGAGTTTATTCGAAAAGCCGGTTACGTATCAGTATCCCGAGGTGAAGCGCCCCGTTCGTGAGCGTTTCAAGGGCCGGCATGAATTGAAACGCTACGACAATGGTCTGGAAAAATGTATTGGTTGTGCGTTGTGTGCAGCAGCATGCCCGGCGGATGCGATTTTTGTAGAGGCATCCGAAAATACAGACCAGGAACGGTATTCGCCTGGGGAACGCTACGCGAGCACCTTCGAGATCAACATGCTGCGCTGCATCTATTGTGGATATTGTGAGGATGCTTGTCCGACAGAAGCTATCGTGCTCGAACATAATTATGAACTATCATTCACGGATAGGCGATCTGCAATCTATACGAAAGAACTTCTGATTGTCCCTGTACCGGAAGGCGGGGTACCGACTCCACAGGTGGTCCCTGAGGGTGCTTTTAATTGGTCGATACCCGAGATGGAGAATGCAAAGTAAAGCCCTGGCGCGTACGTCCGGTGCCATGTAGCCCTGAGAGCTTGAGATAACACTATGACGACACATCTCGCCATTTTTATCGGAATAGCCGTGATCGCCACCGCGACGGCAGTGGGTGTGCTTGCCAGCCGTAATGCGGTCTACTCGGCGCTGTTTCTTGTGTTAAATTTCATCACGATCGCATCCCTGTACTTGCTGCTCAACGCGGCATTTATCGCCTTGGTGCAGGTAGCGGTGTATGCCGGCGCCATCATGGTCCTCTTCCTGTTTGTCATCATGCTTCTGGGAGAAGAGCGAGAAGAACCTAGCTCTAGATTGAAGTGGCAGGCTCCTGCCGCTTTCCTTATGAGTCTGGCGCTTGTGATCCTATTTGTTGCTGCGCTTATCCAGGGGGATACGGGTCTGCAGCAGGCGCTTGGTGCAGTATCCGAAGGATTCGGGAGCCCGGCATCGGTGGGTCGGCTTCTCTTCAGTGAATACCTGATCCCCTTCGAAGTGACTTCCGTGCTGCTGCTTGTCGCGATGGTGGGAGCGATCGTGCTCACCCGACCCGGGAGGGAGGACGCCTGATGAACATACCGACAGATTACGTCCTTGCGCTATCGGGTATTTTATTTTCACTGGGAGTGCTCGGGGTGCTCATTCGTCGCAATGCGATTGTTATTTTTATGTCTATCGAACTGATGCTGAACTCGGCGAATGTGGCCTTTATCGCATTTGCACGCTCGTTTGGACCTTCTGGCGCAGGACTTCAAGGACATGTATTTGTTTTCTTCGTGATCGCGGTCGCCGCCGCAGAAGTTGCCATCGGATTGGCATTGATTGTGACCATCTTCAAGACGAAACGCAGCATCGATGTTGACGAAGTGAGTAGTTTACATGGGTAAACTCACGGCGGAGGGTGTGGATGTTCTTAACTGAAGGGGCGCAGGGACTGGGATTATTCGCTTTTGCCCCGCTGATCATCATATTTCCTGTCCTCGGTCTGCTGATTAATCTAATCGTTGGTCGGAGGCTCGGTGAGAAGGGGGTTAGTTTTATTGCCATCTCCGCCATCATATTAGCTTTTGTTATTGCTGTGCTGCAATTGATGGCGCTTCTTGCTCAGCCCATTCCCGTAGGCGCCACAGTGCCGATCGCCGAGTGGATCACGATTGGCGATTTCAGTGTTTCATGGTCGCTGCGGATCGATACACTCTCGGTCGCCATGATGCTCATGGTCACGAGTGTGAGCGCTCTCATCCATATTTATGCCTCCGGCTATATGCATGAGGATGTTCGCCATCAAGGGGACCCATCCCGTTTCACCCGCTTCTTCGTTTACTTCAATTTATTCGTCGCTATGATGATGATCCTGGTCACGGCGGACAATTACTTAATGATGTTCGTCGGTTGGGAGGGCGTCGGGCTGTGCTCTTATCTGCTCATCGGATTCTGGTTCGAAAAAGGTAAGGATGGCATCGGCAACGCCATCGCTGGCAAGAAAGCCTTTATCGTCAATCGCATCGGGGATTTCGGCTTTCTTATCGCGATATTCCTTATCTTTTGGGTGGTGGGCAGCCTGCGTTTTGAAGACGTGTTCGAATGGGCACATGCGTTCGGCGAGGAGAATGTGCTCATCATCTCCGTGATAACGATGTTCATGCTTCTCGGTGTGGCGGGGAAGTCGGCGCAGCTCCCACTGTTTGTATGGCTGCCAGACGCGATGGCCGGTCCCACACCGGTTTCTGCGCTCATCCACGCGGCAACAATGGTGACGGCGGGTGTGTATCTGATCGTGCGGAGCAGTCCCCTTTACAGTGTGACAGAGGTGACCTCAAATATCGTGGCGATTGTTGGCACGGCGACAGCTTTCTTTGCTGCGACCATCGCGGTGGGCCAATCTGATATCAAACGTGTGCTGGCTTATTCAACAATCAGCCAACTGGGTTTCATGGTTGCGGCCGCTGGCCTTGGCGCTTACGTGGCTGCGATGTTCCATTTGATCACGCATGCCTTCTTCAAGGCGCTGCTTTTCTTATCCGCCGGCTCGGTGATCCAGGGGATAGAGCAGGGGCATCATGAAGCCGAGCATGAAGGCGCTGAAATCGAGGAGCCCTTCGACCCCCAGGACATGCGCAACATGGGTGGATTGCGTTCTCGCATGAAGATCACGTTCTGGGTGTATCTCATCGGTGCGTTGGCATTGTCGGGATTTCCACCGCTGGCCGGGTTCTTCTCAAAGGACGAAATCCTCGCCGATGCCCGTATTGAGAACACAGGTCTCTTTCTTGTGCTGCTGGCCGCTGCGTTTTTGACGACTTTCTATATGGGACGCCAAGTCCTGATGGTGTTCTTTGGAAAGCCGAGGACGGAACCGGCGGCTAGAGTCTGACCGGTCAAGATCGTCTTGGCGAC
>CBDVCG010000259.1:0-4085 GCA_965372425.1 uncultured Anaerolineales bacterium | reverse complement strand
CTGCGAGTGGACGGATGCGCTTGTATGCAGGTTGGAGAAGGAAAACAGTCCTCCGAGCAATACACGTGACTCCCGAGACAATTCGTGAATATCATCTGGGGAATCGACCTCTCGAGTGTAGATGGCGTGCCATATCTGTTTGGCCCGATACTTCTCCAGGCCCGCGGACTGGATGACTTCGATAAGTTCATCCAGGTCGAGGTTAAAAATATGATGGAGATCTTCTCGACCCATTATTCGTCCATGGCACCGATGAGCTGGAATAAATCCTTAAAAACCCAATCGGGCTTCACGCTGGAGGTCTCCAGTTCCTCTCTTGAGGTGACACCGGTGAGGAGCAATGCGCTCGCCATACCGGCGCGGTGTGCTCCCAGGATGTCGGTGGTCAACCGATCGCCCAACACGAGGACCCGATCATGGGGTATTTTCAATCGCTCGATCGCCTGATCGTACAAGTGGGGTTCCGGTTTTCCGACGATGATGGGGTCGACACCGGTTGTGGTTTGTACTGCAGCCAGTATGGCGCCATTGCCGGGCGCCTGACCGTTTTCGACAGGGAAACTCGGATCGGGATTGGTGCCTACGAAGATGGCGCCTTCAGCGATGGCAAATGAAGCCTTTGCGAGCTTCATATACGTCAGTTCGCGGTCAAATCCGACCACGACAGCTTCAGCGTTTTCGTGGTTGCTCGTTACGCGGAATCCGGCTTCTTCCAGGGCGACCTGAAGAGCGGTTTCTCCGATTACGAAAACTTGTGAACCCTCAGGCTTGAGATCCTTCAGGAAGGTCGCGGTGGCGGCAGCCGTGGTGAGTACTTCATCACTATCGATGTTGACACCAATCTCGGCAAGACGGCTCATCACGCGCTCCGGTGATGCCGTCGCGTTGTTCGTTGCCAGTATGAAGCGGATGGATCGTGCTCTTACGAATTTAAAAAACTCGCTCACACCGGGAAGGAACGTTTCACCGCGCCAGAGGACGCCATCCATATCGATAATCATCCCAGTGATATTAGTAAGATCAGCCATTTTTTGTCCTGATGTGCATAAACTGCATTCGTAGAGATTTGCCCCATAAGTGCAGGGTAGGAGCTGCTTGTGGATAATCTAGGCTGCGTTGACGATAACTATCAATCGTAGTATTTCTTTATCAGGTACTCATACACAGGTTGGTCGATGAACCCAGATTCGAAATCTGTCCGGTCCTCGAAGTTTTCATTGCCGATGAACTTACGCAGCGCGGCTTGTAAATCTTCGTCCGGGACTGAGCTAATATCGCTGGGCAAATAGCCAAGCTTCATCATGATCTCGTTCATTTTTTGTGCGGTTTCACCCTTAATTTCCAGCCTATCTTCGGCCTCACTTTCCCCAAAGTAGAGGCGATGAAGGCTGAGGAGATCAGCGAGCTGCGGGATGGGGTTTTCATGATCATCGACGCGATAATCGACCCAGCGATCGTTGAAGCCCCCGTAGCCGCCCTCCTGTTTCACCACAAGGACTGCAGCACTTTGTCGACCCCGGCGGTCCCCACCTGCTCGGTCCCCGACGCTGAGCGCATTTAGGAGCCTCTCGGGAAACTCGAGCTGGTCCGAATTCCGGTACGCATCCGCCATTTGCTCAATCACTTCAGGTCCAGTAAGGATATTTCCTTGTACGCAAAATCCATCACCGACCAATCCACCCGCCCATTCCATGCAATCCTCACCCGTAAAGGTGGCTGCGTTCCCGCTTGCATCGACAAATCCAGCCTGACGCAGTTTCTTCTTCTCGTCATCGTTCACCAATTTGGTGAGGGCTTCTTGGGCAGGGACGCCAGACGCCATCAACCCCAATCCCAGGGGTCCGTACGTGGTATTCGCATAGGATTGTGTTGCCACGGCGCCTTCACCTGCACGTGCCCAGGGCACGACGGCACCGACTGCTGGGAACTTGGAAGAGACTGCAATTCCCCATGCATTCTCGCCTTTATCGTACGCGACGATAGAGAAAGTAGCGATTCGTTTCAAAGGCATCTTCCAACTCAGGGAATTTTCTCAGGCGGCATCAGAGAGGGTTTCGTCGCTTGCCAGGATTTCCCCACCGTTTGCATTGAAAAGCTGGGGTTTGGCAGTTCGAGCGATGGCGTCCTCATCGACGACAACTTGTTTGATTTCGGGCATGGAAGGGATGTCGTACATGACGTCGAGGAGTGCCCCTTCGATGATAGCTCGTAATCCGCGCGCGCCGGTCTCGCGCTCCAACGCCATCTGTGCAGCCACGTCGAGGGCTTCCGGCGTGAACACCAGTTCGACTTTGTCCATCTCGAACAGGCGCAGGTACTGGCGAACGAGGGCGTTTTTCGGTTCGGTAAGGATGGCGCGCAGCGCCTCCTCATCTAACGCCTCTACGTATGTCATCACAGGCAGGCGGCCTACGATCTCCGGGATCATGCCAAACCGCATGAGGTCATCCGGTGTGAGGTGTCTCAACAGTTCGCTATCTTCCACATCCTTTATCTCAGCATCACTCGTCACGCCGCTGAAACCCATCCGTCCTGAGCGACCGATGCGTTCGCTTACGATTTTTGCCAGACCGGTGAAAGTACCCCCGCAGAGGAAAAGGACATCCGTCGTATCTACTTGGATGAACTCCTGCTGGGGGTGTTTTCGCCCACCCTGCGGTGGGACGTTCACAATTGCACCTTCGATGATTTTCAGCAGGGCTTGCTGTACGCCCTCACCTGAGACATCGCGCGTGATGCTGGGATTGTCTCCAGTTTTCCGGGCAGTCTTATCGATCTCATCGATGTAGACGATGCCTCGCTCGGCTCTGGCTACGTTCATATCTGAAGCCTGAAGGAGTCGGAGGAGGATGTTTTCTACATCTTCGCCTACATAGCCCGCTTCGGTGAGCGCGGTCGCATCGGCGATGCAGAAGGGGACGTCGAGGCTCCGCGCCAGCGTTTGAGCGAGCAGTGTTTTGCCGCTGCCAGTCGGTCCTACGAGAAGAATGTTCGCCTTTTCGAGCTCCACGTCCGTGGAACCCCGATTTGCAATACGTTTGTAATGGTTGTAAACAGCGACAGAGAGCACGCGTTTCGCGTGCTCCTGGCTGACAACGTATTCGTCTAAATGGTGGAAAATTTCTTGAGGCGAGAGAGCCGGCTTGCCATCGGCGGTTAAACCGCCAACTGATTTCGTTCCTTCGCCATCGATGATATCCTGGCAAAGGTCAACGCATTCGTTGCAAATGAACACACCTTCAGGGCCAGCGATGAGCCGGTGAACGTCCGTCTCTTCCCGGTTGCAGAAGGAGCAACGACGGTTCTTGTGCGTCGGGTCCTCATTTTTTGGCATTCAGTGTACTCTCGGACTTACTCTTCTTTTTCTTCATCCTCATCTTCTGGTGGATTGAGGACATGGTCAATGACGCCATAGTCCTTCGCTTCCTCGCTATCCATGTAAAAATCCCGTTCGGTGTCACGTTCGATGTCTTCAAGAGGATGATCAGTGTGTCGCACGAGTATATTATTCAATTTTTCACGCAAGCGCAAGATCTCTTTTGCCTGGATTTCGATATCTGTGGCCTGTCCTTGTGCACCACCTATGGGTTGATGCAGGTGGATTGTCGCGTGGGGCAAAGCGTAGCGTCTTCCCTTTGTCCCTGCAGCCAGCAGAATCGTACCGAAAGAAGCGGTTACCCCCACGGCTACAGTTGAGACTGGCGCACGCACCTGCTGCATCGTGTCATAAATCGCCAAACCGGAGTAGATTCCTCCACCGGGGCAATTAATGTACATGTTGATTTGTCGGTCCGAGTCCTCACGGTCGAGGAAGAGAAGCTGAGCGACCATGAGATTCGATACCAGGTCATTGATTGGGGTTCCTAAGAATATGATCCGCTCACGGAGCAGTAGAGAGTAGATGTCGTACGCCCTCTCGCCCCGTCCGGATGATTCGATCACCATGGGTACTAATGATTGTGGATCCAAATTATTCATACTTTTCACCTATTCCTTTATTTCTTGATCTGGTTGTTCTTCGTGGGATTCTTCATGGTCGTCCTCGGTCTCTTCATACTCCGCTTCGCCCTTTGAGATGTCCATCA
>CBDVCG010000258.1:0-4098 GCA_965372425.1 uncultured Anaerolineales bacterium | reverse complement strand
AACATACTTGGTCTGTTTTATATCGGCATCATCTTCTATGGCTTGATGGTTATCTTCGCGTTCGTTACACTGCCTGTGGAGATCGATGCAAGCCGCCGAGCGATCGTATTGCTGCGTGAGAGCGGCTTGATGGTCGTTCCCACGGATGAGCAGGGATCTAAAAGTGTGCTCAGAGCCGCTGCATCCACGTACATCGCTGCAGCGGTAACGGCACTGCTTCAATTGCTGTACTATATCAGCATCGGCCGGCGGAGAAGATAACGGCGTGCTATCAACGTGACTCCTAAAATCATTTTCAGATTACCCATGGGAATCTAGAAAATCCACCCCAAAATTTCATAAATGCAGCAAGAAGGACCAGAGCTTACGGATTGGTGAGGTAAGTGCAGATATGCAAATGGATGTCTTAGCAGCAACCGTTTTTGGATTGAATGTTGGCGTGAAGATCTTCATTGTTTCATTCCAGCAGATCGTACAAAATGCGCCAATTCCGTTTGGGCTTGTCGTCCTCCTCGCCTCCACGTTCATCTCCTTTATCCTGGCCCGGTACCTTTTCGTCAGGGTCTTCATCCGCATCATCGCGCGTTCGAATCCAAACTGGGCTGAGGCCCTCAAACGTCGGCGAGTATTTCATAAATTAACCTACATCGTCCCAGCGACGGTGCTCTGGATACTACTCCCGTTGGTCTTGCGCGCGGACGAATTCATCATCATCTCAATACTAAGAAACATCATTGGGATGTTTATTATTGCGGACCTCACGCTGGTCACAAGTTCGTTCCTGGATGTCGTTGAAGATATTTACCAGACATTGGAATTTTCGAGAAATATTCCCATCAAAAGCCTTGTGCAGGGAGCGAAAATTAGCACATATGCCCTTGGCGGATTTTTAATCATTGCCATTCCACTCGAGATCAACACCTCCACGCTGATCGCCACGCTCGGAGCCATGGCTGCCGTGATAAGCATCGTGTTTCGAGATCTCATCCTGGGATTTATCGCCAGTATTCAGTTGTCTGCGAACAAGATGGTGGCGATCGGGGATTGGATTACGATGCCCGAATATGGCGTGGATGGGCATGTCCAGGAGATCAATCTCACAACGGTCAAGGTTAAAAATTGGGATGAGACTATGACGACGGTGCCTGCGTACTCGATGGTGAGCCATTCCTTCCAGAATTGGAAAGGCATGCAGCGCTCTGGTGGTCGTAGGATCATGCGAGCAATCTACATCGATATGCGAACCATCGAGTTGTGCACGGAAGAGATGCTTACGGCGCTTTCCAGGATTCCATATGTGGGCGAATACATCGAGGAAATGAGGCAGGATTTGTCTCATCCTGACGACCCGACAAAGGTTCAGCTCTCTGAAATGTTGGGAGGGAGCTACTTCACGAACCTGGGGTTATTCCGCGTGTACGCAACTGCTTTTCTGAAAAACCACCCCAAGATCAACGCTGATATGATGCTCATGGTGAGGCAATTGGAACCTACAGAATTCGGGCTCCCCTTGCAATTCTATGCTTTCACCATCGAGCAGGACTACATTCCGTATGAAAAAGTTCAATCGGATCTTTTCGACATCATCCTGGCCATGATCCCTGAATTTGGATTGAAGGTTTTCCAGGTCAGAGCCGATGTCGACCAACTTGAAGTCTCACAGAAGATCTCTTCTTAAGTTCTTCAGGACTATGGGTGAACACTTCCCCTACCTATCTCGAAAAGACAAGCTTAGTAAATCATACAACCCAAATCGGCGATCGACTGGAGTTCAAGCATGAGTGAAATTGTAAATGCCCTCCCGCATGTTCTCATTTTAGGAGGCGGCTTTGCGGGTTTGCAGGCGGTGCAGGGGCTAGCCAAAGCGCCTGTGAGGATCACGCTTGTCGATCGACGTAATTATCACTTATTCCAGCCATTGCTCTATCAGGTCGCAACGGCAGTGCTCTCGCCGGAGAAAATTGCAGCGCCATTGAGGAGAATCCTCAAGAAGCAATCAAACGTACGCGTAGCCCTCGCCCATCCCCATCAAATCGATCTCGAAGCGCGGGTCATCCTAACCCCGCGTGGTGTGGTGCCATATGACTATCTCGTCCTGGCTGTCGGGTTGGAGCAATCCTATTTCGGTCATAATGAGTTTCGACTTCATGCCCCCGGGATGAAATCACTTGAAGATGCAATTGAAGTGAGACGGCGGATCCTGCTTGCGTTTGAGGAGGCGGAATATGAACTCGACGATGAAGCCAGGCGTGGCAAATTAACCTTTGTTATCGTCGGGGGTGGGCCGACGGGCGTTGAATTGGCAGGTGCCATCAGGGAGACGGCTGCGGAAACTTTGCCGAGTGAGTTTCGCCATGTGGATACTGCAACAGCACGGATCATTCTCATCGAGGGAGGAGATCGGTTGCTGGGGGGAATGCCGGAAGAGATGGGCATGAGGGCAAAGCGCGATTTGGAGAATATGGGCATCGAAGTCCATCTTAACACGTACGTAACAGCCGTGGATGCCAATGGGGCTTTAATCGGAGATACCCACGTTCCTGCCGAAAATGTCTTTTGGGCGGCTGGCGTGAAAGGTACCGCGCTTGCCCATTCCCTTGGGGTAGAGCTCGATCGGATTGGTAGGATAAAGGTCAATTCCGATTTATCTGTACCCGGACATCCGCGAGCATTTGTCGCAGGAGATGCGGCCAATGTACTAGATCCAAGTACAGGTGACCCTGTCCCGGCTGTTGCTCAGGGAGCGATCCAGATGGGCAAATTTGTCGCTGAGGTAATTACGCAAGATATCGATGGTGCGAATGTTGAGGATCGCCCTTCTTTTCACTACAAAGATAAAGGATCGATGGCAGCAATCGGCCGTGGCAAGGCACTGGCATCCATAGGTAAAGTGACCCTTGGTGGTTTCATCGGTTGGATGATGTGGGGTCTTATCCACATACTATTCCTGGTCGGTTTTCGAACGAAGGTTGTGGTGATGTTCGATTGGATATGGAACTACATCGGACATGAACGGGGCTCACGATTGATTACGGGTGACCCGGAGATGAATCTTAAGGTGGCTCGCGGTGTGATTCTCAGCACGGAAACAACGGATGAAAATCCGCAATCGTAGATTCCAGATTGCCTGATTTTAACGGGAAATTGCGGCTTTAAATGCTCGAAGTTCTGAGAAATTCTCGGTTTGGAGAAGCATCTCAGAGGATGAAAATTCGATAAATCAGAGTTTCCACGATAAAATTTGTAAGTTGAAATTTTTTTTACAAGGAGGAACGATGGCTCAAAGTACAGGTACTGCTTCGCTTTCGACTGCCCCGAGGGTGGATGTGCACCCTCTGCTGAGAAATGTTTATCTATGGATGACGGCCGGGTTAATCACCACGGCAATCTCGGCTTATGCGGTTGTAAGCCTGCTCGGCGCCCGCATCTTTCTTGTTTCACCATGGATCTATTTTGGTCTGTTGATCATTCAATTGGTGCTCGTGGGTGTGCTTGCAGGTGCGATGGCGCGCTTATCTGTAGGAACTGCAATCCTGTTGTTCTTGGCCTACTCGGCTGCGACGGGCATCACGCTCTCACTCATCCTTGTGTACTACACTACAGAAAGTCTATTCGTAGCTTTCGCGGCGACGGCGGGATTGTTTCTGGTCCTGTCCGTCTTCGCCATCTTTACCAAAACCGATCTGACCAAGTATAGCTCCTACCTCTTTATCGGTCTGATCGGATTGCTTCTGGCGATGCTACTGAATATTTTTCTGCGAAGCAGCACGTTCGATTTCATTATGAGCGGGTTTGCCGTGATCTTGTTCTCCGCCCTGACGGCCCACGATACGCAGAGGATCGTCCGGCTCGCCTCCGATCCGAAAATTCAGGGAGAAGGCTCGGAGCTGATGCAGAAACTAAGCATCCTTGGGGCACTCACACTCTACCTGGATTTCTTGAATCTCTTCCTGTGGATTCTAAGGATCCTCGGTAGGAGTCGGTAAGAGCATAGGGGCGGATTCGAGTGTCCGCCTGTGGTTGAATGGAATGATTCGTTTGCGTTCGCGATGACGTAACCTTCAGACCGCCATCGAGAGGAGCCTCGGAGGGAGATGC
>CBDVCG010000257.1:0-4099 GCA_965372425.1 uncultured Anaerolineales bacterium | reverse complement strand
CCATAGATATTCTCCTGCCAGCCCTCGTGCTTGGCATCGCCTCCGCAGGTCCAATCGCTAAAGTTGCCCACGGAAGTCTGGAAGAAAGCATCTCGTCACCCTACATTCTGGCAGCGAGGGCGCGCGGCATAAAGCAAGATCGAAGATTACTCTGGCATGCGCTCAGACCGGCTCTGCCAACCATCATCACATTGATCGCGCTGGAGGCCGCATTCTTATTTGCTGGAACCGTGGTGACCGAAACCGTTTTCTCGCGACCAGGTTTGGGAAGACTCCTCATCCAGTCGATCCTGCAAAGCGACTTCCCCGTAGTCCAGGGCCTCGTTATCCTGGCTGCAATTTTTTACACAATGAGCCATGTCTTTGCAAATTTAATCGCCTGGAGACTCGACCCAAGACTGGGGGAAGACGGATGAACTGGTCCCTCCGCCTATCCGTTATATGGCTATGCGCAGTGGCGATCCTCGCCATATTCGCCCCTGTTTTTACACCGTACAACCCGGTGCATCCGATTGCCGATCCCCTCCTTTCCCCAAATGAACACCCTCCCTCTGGGACAGATCATCTTGGACGAGATGAATGGTCTCGTCTGCTCTATGGAGGTAGGACGACCCTGGGGGCTTCGTTCGCGGCGACAACCATCACAGTAGTCTTGGGATTGGTTTTAGGCGCGATGGCTGCGATGTTCGGAGGTCCTTCGGACCGGGTTATCGTCGGCATGTCCAATGCCGCGCTGGCGATCCCGGGTTTACTGCTTGCAATGATCCTCATCGCTGGCATGGGTCCGGGTATCACGGCCATCGTCCTGGCTGTGGGGCTCGGCGGTGTACCGGGTTTTACGCGCATGTCCCGGTCAGTTTTCCGGGAATTAAGAGAGGCGGGCTATGTCCTCGCAGCTCAGGCCGTGGGGACATCTCAAATCAGGATCATCCGATCTCACATTTTTCCAAACTCCTTGCGAAAATTGGTGCCGGTGGGGACGATCAATTTTGCCTGGGCCATCCTGGGAATCACAACGCTAACTTTTCTAGGACTCGCCGGGGATCCTTCGATTCCAGAATGGGGCGTGATGCTCAATGACGGTCGCGGCTATCTTTTCGAGGCCCCCTGGCTTGTGCTGCTTCCCGGCATATGTATCAGCACAACGGTGATCGTCGTGCATGCGGTAGGGAAGCGAATCGGCGAACCATAACCCTGGCTATTCGTCAGCCAGCTCTGTATTGACCCATCTCGAGATACAAATTTCGATCTCTTCATCAACGCCTGCATCATGGATAAACCAGAGTATCGAAGGATCATCAAGTTTGAACCAGTTCGCCTGCCGGCGGATGAATTGTCGCGTCAATCTTCTCGTCTCGGCAAGCGCCTCATCTAACCCCACCTCTCCTCGTAAAAATTCTGCAAGTTGTGCATAGCCAATCGCCGACATCGACGACGCTTCTTTAGCGACATCCAGAGAGAGCAGGGTTTCGACCTCATCTAACCAACCTGCATCCATCATCTCTTCTATCCTCGCATCGATGCGGGCATAGAGTTGATCCCGAGGCAACGTGAGACCTATTTTGAGAACAGCGAAGTCTGGGGGTGATTTTGTGCGCATCTGACTGGGGGCGAACCCGGTGACGTGATGAATCTCCAGCGCTCGAATCACGCGACGTACGTTCCTCGCATCTATGCGTTCAGCCGATATTGGATCGACGCTTTCTAGCCGACGATGGAGGATCTCATAGCCCATCTCCTGTGCCTGCTGCTCAAGGGATCTCCTAAAATCTCCATCTTGAGATCTCGGCGGAGGTGTCCAACCTTCCAGTACTGCGGTGATGTATTGACCCGTGCCACCCACCAGAAAGGGTAACTTCCCACGATCATGGATGTTTTCAATGGCCGCCCCCGCAGCAGATTGATATCTTGCCAGGTTCCATTCATCGGCAGGTTCAACGACATCGATCAGGTGGTGTCTGACCCGTCTCTGCTCAGACGGAGTTGGCTTCGCTGTGCCGATATTCATTCCACGGTAGACCAACCTGGAATCTGCGGATACGATTTCTCCCTTGAACCTCTCTGCCACCCCGAGCGAGATGGTCGTCTTGCCCACACCTGTTGGACCGATGATCGCGATTACAGGTTTGTGCCTCATCCTAAATCCATCTCATCTTCCACTGCATTTTCATAATGATCCAGGCGCGTAATCTCACCGCTCCTCATGGCTTCTATCGCAACTACATCGATGCGCCAATCACGATTCTCGTAATGATTCTCCTGAAGATAAGCCAGGCAAGTCTTCCTAAGCCGTTTCTGTTTACCAAGGGTGATGCTTTCCTCTGGAGAACCAAATCGATCTGTATTTCTCGTTTTGACCTCGATAAAAACGATCGTGAGGTCTTGTTCCATCACGAGATCAATCTCGCCTTCTCTCGTTCTCCAGTTGCGCGCCAATAATTGATATCCTCGATCGCTCAGATATCGCTGCGCTTTTTCCTCTCCCCAATCCCCCAGCGAACGTCTGTCCATATTCACTCAGTGGTATCGTAGTTAACCCGCCTGAATTCGTCAAGCATCAGGGCGATTTGGCTTGAATCAAAGACGCCCCAGCATGCGATTTGTCGAAATTTGAGCGACGAAGAAGATGAGAAACAGTTGACATTGACCCGAGATTAGTTATAGAATTTTCGAATGGAGCCGCATTCCACTCTCAAATTCGCCACGCGGCCGATTTTTGTGCAATAATAACTCGAATGAATTATCCCCGAGAGGAGGTGGTAATCAAGAGGATATTCCTATCCAGCATCGTAGTTCCACAATAGATAAACGCCCTCCGGTGAGAACCGGAACCAATCCTTGAGGAGGAAAGAAGATAATGAAACGTTTCTTGTTTGTTGTATCTTTGCTGCTGCTGGCGGCTTTCGCGCTCGCAGCGTGCGGCGGCGCAGCAGAGTACGAGTGTGATGATCCACTCGGTTGTGTAACATACGCTGAAGGTGAACCCGTTCGCCTCGCCTCAGCACTCGTGATTTCTGGCCCGAACATCCAACTCGGACAGGACTCCCAGTACGGTGTTGAGATCGCTATGGACTTCAAGGGCGAGGTCCTCGGACATCCACTTGAGCTTCAGGCGGAAGATGACGGCTGCAGCGCAGAAGGCGGCCAGACCGCGGGACAGAAGATTGTCTCCGATCCCACCATCCTCGGTGTTATCGGAACAAGCTGCTCCGGCGCAGGCGTGCCCATGTCAGAGGTCATCTCTGAGGCTGGATACTTCATGGTTTCACCATCCAACACCTCACCAGCCCTCACGGACCCCGATCAGGCGTGGAACCCTGGTTACTACCGCACCGCGCACAATGACCTCGTTCAGGGCGCGGAAGTTGCCAACTTTGCGTACAACGAGCTGGGTCTGACAACGGCAGCTGCGATCCACGACGGTGACCCCTACACGGAAGGTCTTGCGAATGCATTCCGCAATTCCTTTGAGGCACTGGGTGGCGAAGTTGTGGAGTTCACAGCCATCAGCAAGGGCGACACGGACATGCTGCCCGTTCTGACCGCCGTTTCGGCAGCGGGACCGCCGGAATTTCTCTACTTCCCGATCTTCAATCCTGAGTGCCCGCTCATCGCAAAGCAGGCCGAACAGGTTGAAGGCCTGGAGGACACCGTTTTGTCAGCAGCCGATGGTTGTATGTCAAACGACATCATCGAGGCTTTTGGTGGTGAATCCGGGGGCATGTACTTCTCCGGCCCAGATATCGGTTTCTCGGGCGCTGAGTATGACACGTTCCTGGCCGCTTACGAAGAAAAAGTTGGCTCAGCACCCATCTCCGTATTCCACGCACATGCCTATGACGCTGCCAATATAACGATAAACTGCGTCGAGGAAGTCGGCGTGGTCGATGGTGACGCGTTGCATGTTGGTCGTCAAGCCATGCGTGACTGCCTGGACGCGACTTCAAACCACGCTGGTATCACCGGATCAATCACCTGCGATCAGTACGGCGACTGTGCCGATCCCAAGATTGCGGTCTCCGTAATCGAGGGTGGTGCCTTCACACCAATCTGGCCATAGGAGTGATACCGTCTCAACGAGTCAGATTTCTAGACTAAT
>CBDVCG010000256.1:0-4102 GCA_965372425.1 uncultured Anaerolineales bacterium | reverse complement strand
GTGTGGGACCGCTATTGCGACTTCCACGGTCGTAGCAGCGTCAATTGAGGAAAGGTGTAAGGAAGAAGGGATTGCTGTTGATGTTGTTCAATGCAAGGCGGCAGAAATCCCCAACTATGCAGATGGCGCAACTTTGATCGTGACCACCTCTCAAATGCGCTACGATCCGGGCATACCCGTGATCAGCGGGCTTCCGTTTCTGACGGGTGTCGGAAAAGATGAGGCACTTGAAGAAATTATGGTTGTTTTGAGGGAGTGATCGACTGACCGGGGTTTATGAAAGCCCTGGTCATTTTTTTATAAATTTCTAAAATGACTTAATCTGCCGCAAGAAAGGAGCATGGATATCGACTAATTCGATCGGTCCCATCAAAACATTAATCCAGAATTAATATAATGTGGAGGAGAACCAAATGGATGCATTTGTTCAGTTTTTAAACGATACTGTTAATGCGTTCGGCGTGACGGTGATGCTGCCAATTTTCATCTTTTTCTTTGCGATTATCCTTGGCACCAAACCGGGACGCGCCTTTCGCGCAGCGATTACGATCGGCGTTGCTTTCGTCGGCATCAACCTCGTCATCGGATTGATGTGGGGTGCGATGAGTGACGTTTCCCAGGCCATCGTCACAAATGCCGGGATCCAGCGTGACATCGTAGACGTCGGATGGCCCGCAGCTGCGGCCGTGGCTTTTGCTACACGGGTCGGTTTGCTCGTCATCCCGATCGCCATCATCGTCAACTTTGTGCTCTTGATCCCCGGTATAACCAAAACCTTAAATGTCGACGTGTGGAACTTCTGGCACTATGCATTTGCGGGTTCGTTGGTGGCAGCGGTAACGGGCAACCTTGCACTTGGGTTGGCAGCCGCAGCGGTATCATCCGCGGCGATGTTGTGGTTGGGAGACTGGACGGGACCTGCGATCCAGCAGTTCTACGAGCTGCCTGGAATTTCGATCCCGCACGGTTTCACGGCGCCTTACGTCATCCCAGCACTGCCGGTGAACTGGCTTTACGGCAAGATCCCCGTCGTTAAGGATTGGGATGCTGATCCCGAAGCAGTAGAGCGCAAGCTCGGTCCTCTCTTCGGCGATCCGATGATGCTCGGTTTCTGGATCGGTGTGGTGTTAGGGCTGATCGCGTACGTTAGCGAGTTCCCCGGGGCAATTGTCCCGACCCTGGCAAAGATCCTCATCCTGGGTATTACGCTTGCCGCGGTGATGGTCATCCTGCCCCGCATGGTGCGCATCCTCATGGAAGGCTTGATCCCGATTTCTGAATCGGCTCGAGACTTCATGAACAGGCGCGCAAGCGGGCGCGAGATCTACATCGGTCTCGACTCGGCGGTCTTGATAGGTCATCCCTCCAACATCGCTGTCGGCATGCTGCTTGTGCCTGTGGCTATCCTGCTGTCGGTGATCCTGCCCGGCAACCGCATGATCCTATTTGCGGATCTGGCTGTCCTTCCATTCCTGGTGTCGCAATGTGCACCGATGGCGAAGGGCAACATCATCCGCATGATGGTGATCGGGACATGGCTGCTCATTCTAGGGTTCTATGTGGCCAATGCTCTCGCTCCGGTTATTACCGAGGTGGCTGGCGAGGCCGGCTTTGCGATCCCCGAGAACGCGGTCATGATCTCGAGCATCGCGGACGGCTTCCAGCCTTACCCGTGGGTAACCATGGTGCTCACCGATCTCCTCGGCTGGGCTGGTCTGGGAATTCTGACCGTCGCCCTCGCGGTGGCATGGTTCTTCTATAAGAAGAACGCAACAGCCTGGGAGAAGGCTGTTGGTTGGGAGGAAGAAGAGCCAGAGTCTGCTTCCCCCGAGTGGGATGCAGCAGTAACAACAGGCTAACTTACCTCGTGATCCAATGGGTGCGTTATCGCTACGATAGCGCACCCGTTTCTCATCTGATCATGGGCAGTCCTATATGATACGAATAATCATCGAAACACTTCTGGGTACTGAGGGTACAAAGTTGTTGCTGTTCTATGAGCAATATTCAGCCATCATCAACTCGATCGTTGTGGGGTATGGCTCTGTCTTGCTCCTGTCATGGGTAACCTATCTGCGCATCTACCGCCATCTTGCAGTCTTGATCGCAAAAGAAATCCATGAGGATGCCACGCTCAATCGCAAGAGCAAATTACGCCAGATCAAGGAAAACATCGAGATCCCCTGGCAGGAAGCCATCGACGCAGCCCCATTCCCCTTGATTGCGCAGCAAGGCAGTCTCATTCCACGACGCAAGTCGGTCGCTAATATGGAATTGCTCACAAACGACGATGAGCTCATCTCTCATGGGCTCGAGGTGTTGCGAGGCACGCACCCGAAACGGGTGAAGCCGGATTTCTTCGGCCGCTTCAGGAATGCGGCAGCCGATGAAGAGAAGAAATCAGCCAAACCCCCGGATTAGGCACACTCAAGATCCAATTGCATTGGCGAACACTTCACCACTCCCGATTTAACATACATCGATTGCACCCCACAAAAAATTCGAGCGCATAGAAACCGATCCTATTCCAGATTCAATTTGGACGACTCTGTTGATTCCGTCATTGACAAGTGACTCAAATTGACGTACTATAAGTTCACATTAGTGAAACTGTTATTCACCATTGTGAACTTATGGTGGCTTTCGTTATCAGGTAGAACACGGAAATCGAGCTGTGAGGCGGGATGAAAACCCACGATTCAAATCTTGAAGCTATACCTCTCGGCATTTACGAAAAAGCCTTGCCGAGACAGATGACATGGCCGGAGCGCCTGACGACGGCCAGAGAGCTTGGATTCCAATTTGTCGAGATCTCGATCGACGATAGCGATGCGCGCATCGCGAGGCTCGAATGGGATGCGAAGAGGCGTGGCGAGGTTCGACGGGCCATCGTGGATGCCGGGATGCCCATCATGTCTATGAGCTTGAGCGCACACCGTCGTTATCCGCTTGGAAGCGTTTCTGAAGAGAACCGACAAATGGGATTGGACATCTTCAAAAAAGCAGTCGATCTTACTATCGACATTGGCATACGTATTATTCTCGTCGCCGGTGCCGATGTGTATCACGAAGAGAGTAATGAAGATACGGAGAAGCGGTTCTTGGAAGGCCTCGAAAAAGGGTTCGAAATGACCTCAGGCGCGGGTGTCATACTGGCACTAGAGAATTGGGATGTTGGGGTAGATTCGATTGCGAAAGCCATGACCTATGTTAACCATTTCCATTCACCTTGGTTTCAACTTTACGCTGACATCGGGAACCTGGCATACGCCGGGTACAACGTGACAGAGGAACTAGAGCTCGGCAAAGATCATATAGCTGCTGTCCATGTTAAGGACACCCTGCCCGGCCAAGTGCGTTATGTGCCGCCCGGGGAAGGCGTCGTTCCATTCCTCGATTCGTTTTTCAAGCTCGCTGAAATTGGTTTCCAGGGTCCCATGGCATTGGAACTCTGGACAGAAGAGGAACCGGACGCGGTCGCCCAAGTAGCCCATGCCTATGGATGGATTCGAGAGAAAATGGAGGCCGGCTGGCAAGCGTACAGCGAGGTACAACCGCATAGAAAGGATTGAAGGTTTACGCATGAGTTCATCACCCATCATTCAACTCGCGTTAGATTACGTCGATCTCCCACCGGCACTAGCGATGGCGCAGACTGTGCACGATGAAGTCGAAGCTATCGAGATTGGTACGCCGTTAACGAAGTCGGATGGCATGTTGGCGGTCAGCTCAATCCGTGAGCTCTGCCCGGATAACATCATCTTAGCGGATGTGAAATCACCCGATGTGGGCGGTCTGGAGGCAAAAATATGCTTTGACGCAGGTGCCGACTGGATGACCGTATTGGGTGCGGCACCGTTGGCCACCGTAGAGCTGGCGCTTGAAGAGGCACGTTCACGTCCGGGGAAGGAAATCCTCATTGAGCTTACGGGCATCAGGGATATCCTGGCTCGAGCTCGTGAGTGGCGCAGCATCGGTGTCGAGCGCATGGTATACCACCGCGGCTGGGATGAGGGCAACGTCTCGCGTAAGTGGGAGGAACGTGATCGGGCTATCATTCAGCAATTGGTTGACATGGGTTTCCAAATCTCCGTTGCTGGGG
>CBDVCG010000255.1:0-4105 GCA_965372425.1 uncultured Anaerolineales bacterium | reverse complement strand
GGTGCCCCTGAATGGATCCAGCGTCAACAAACCTTCATCTCCACTTACAATCACCTGTGCCTCTCCGGCAATTGCTGCCTCCAGCACCATATTATCTTTGGGGTCGCGGCAGATCTCAATCCTCTCCACCGATCGAATCTCTCGCCCTCTCAAGATGAGCAGCGCGACGACCGTGCTGATATCTTCCGGGGTGATATGGTACTTGTCGCGAATTCTGGGTCGATTGATGACGTCAACGAACTCGGACAGGAGAGGTTCTGAATAGATGAGGAGATAGTCTTTGTCGCGAAGACGCTCGAGGACGGGACCAACGCTTCCAGTTGGTTTATTTACCGCCCTCACCAGGATGTTGGTATCGACTACCGCTGCGATCAAAATCAGCCGCTTTCCGCCCTGGCTTCAGCGATATCCTTCATGATCTCATCATCGGAAAACGCTTCATTTTTAACCCGCATCCGTTCCACCAAGCGATCAAACCGACGTAAGACCTCGTCCTCCTGGAATTCTTGGAACCGGAGATATTCATCGTACGGAATGAGTGCGGCCTCAGGTCGGCTGCCGCGTGTCAACACGTATGGAATCCCCCTTCTCGACACCTCGTCAAACACGGACCGGAATTTCCTTTGAAGCTCAGTAACCCCGATAATACGACTCATTATTATTACCCTGGCGAATATGTATTAGAATATATATTGTAGTGTATACTTGAATCCATGTCAAACGCTTTTGATTGTGCTGTCCCCTCTTTCCCTTTGATAATTTCTGTTAATATCGTTTGGCGTGCAACAATACTGACATTGTTGAACTACTGTATGCCCAAGAAATGATTCTGGAGGGTAGTTTTCATCCTGTTCCAACAAAAATCTCGCTAAACCCACGAGACGTAATTTCTGGTCTGAGAAATGTGCGAAAGGGGCTTCGAACCAGTAGAATTATTTCTTATCGTTCACAGTCCAATCTTCATCCAAGAGTGTAATAGTTAAAAAGCGAGGCAGGTTGGCTGGTCACCGCACTACCTCGCTCTATGAAAAAGACTCGCGAAAGGGCCTAGCTTGTAAGCGGCAGCGCCTCCAGTTGTTCGAGTCGCGTCTTCACCACATCGAAGCCACCCTGCCAGAACGCTTCCGAACGCACATCGATCCCGGCCCTGTCCAGGATGGCAATCGGCGCTTCAGAACCCCCTGCGGAGAGGATCTCAATGTAACGCGGTTTAAAACTTTCGCCCTCTTCTTGATATTGCTGATACAAAGACAACACAAGCAACTGGCCGAACGCATAGGCGTACACATAGAACGGGACACCATAGATATGCGGGATAGTGATCCACTCATGCTGAAAATCATCGGATAGCTCGATACTATCCCCAAACTGATCTTTCAGATTTTCCAGGTAGATTTCGTTGAGCTCATCTACCGATGCCCCCGCCTGGATGCGAGCATGGGCTTCTTTCTCAAAGAGCGCAAAATAGGCCTGACGCATGATCGTGGCGTAGGCATCATCCATCTGCGTGAAGAGCACATCGCGCCGCACGTCCTCATCATCCTCTCGCTCAAGAAGGTAGTCTATGAATACCATCTCACCGAAGGTCGAGGCTGTCTCGGCCAGCGGCAGAGAGGCATGCTGAGTCAGCGCGGAGTGATGGTCGGCAAGCATCGAATGAATCGCATGCCCTAGCTCGTGTGCCAGCGTAGATACATCGCGTGGTTTCCCGGCGTAGGACTGCAGGATCCACGGGGTCAAATCAGGTGAAATCGTCGAGCAAAACGCACCGCTTCGCTTACCTTTTCTCACCTCGCTGTCGATATGCCCTTCGTCGAAGACTCTGCGGGTGAATTCTGCAAAGCGTGGATCAAAGCGCTCGAAGCTGTCGATGATCATGTCCACGGCATCGGGGAACGCATAGGTTTTCTCCGCCTTTGCAACAGGCGCGTACAGGTCATATCGCCGCAGACGATCGACCTTCAACAAGTCACCTTTCAACTTAAAGAAGCGGTGGAAGAGCGAAGCGTTCTCCTGGCACACCCGCAGCAAAGTATCCACAATATCATCTGGAATGTCATTCGCTAGATTGCGCATTGCCAGAGGGGAGGCATACCCGCGCAAGTTGATGCCTTCACTATGCCAGTCCCGCACGATATATTGATAGATCTGCCCCAAGATGGGGCCATCGTCTGCATATACGCGGAACTGTTCCTAGTAGCTCGCTGCACGAACGTCTGGATCGGCATTGCGACGATAGGTTTCAAGCTCTGCTCGAGTAAGGTCCAACGTTTCACCTTCGATCTCAAGTTGGTAGCTATAACGATTTGTCATCGTCGTATACAGCGTGACCATCGCCCGAGGGCCATTGACGTCCTTGATGTTGATAATCTTCTCCTCTGGCTCTGTGAGGGTGTAGGGCCGGTGGAGCCGCAGCGCAACAAGCCAATACGCGTAATCTTCCGAAGATTCCAGCAGCCGCTCGGCAACCTCATCTTCGAGATCCTTCCACCAGAGTTTAAAGAACATGATCCTGTTATCCACATCCGCCGAGATCTGCTGCATCCTGGCCATCAAGCTCTGTACGTCCTGATCCTGTGTATTTTCCGCAAAACTCAACGAACTAAAGCCTCCCAAACGACTCATCTGCCGGACAATCGAATCGTAATGATCCAGGATCTCTTTTACTTTCTTACCGGGCAGATCTTCGGTCAGCTCCTCTCGATAGGCTTCAAATGCCTCTGTCGCATCATCCAGCTCGTTCAGAGCACGCTCCATTTCAGGGGCATCCACACTCGGAAAGAGTTCAACCAGCGACCAGCGACCTAGCGTGTAACCTTCTTCAGCCATACGTAATCCTCTCCAGAAATATCATGAATCCGATCTACCGCTCTTTATGAGATTCTACCGTGGAACTCAGGGGGCAAGTCAGACATTGAAGCGAATATAAAGCACATCGCCATCCGAGACGATGTAATCCTTCCCTTCAACGCGCAGTTTTCCCTGGGCGCGGGCAACCGCAAGGCTTCCAAGAGCCACGAGTTCGTCCCATGCGATGACCTCAGCCCGGATAAAGCCACGCGCTATGTCGGAATGGATCGTATCAGCCGCATCCAGGCAGGTCGACCCTTGCTTCAGGGTCCATGCACGAGCTTCTTCGTCATTCCCGGTGAAAAAAGTCAGGAGACCCAACGCGTCATATGACGCCCGGATCACTCTTTCACGTCCGGGCTCTGAGATCCCGTATTCAGTCAGGAAATCCCCTTCATCCTCGGGCGGTAGTTGAGCTATCTCCATCTCAATCTTGCCATGAATCAAGATGTTTGGATCGTCTCCTTCAACAAATCCTATCGGCGCGCCTTCATCGGATGTGTTATAGACGACCAGGATGGGGATCATGGACAGCAGCCCAAATCCCCCCACCCTCTGCTGTTCCTCCGGGGAAAGGTCTGCTTCGCGCAGCGGCTCGCCCCCAGCTAGCACTTCCATCAGGCGAGTAAAGAGCGCTTTCTCGCGTTCGATTTCGCCTGCCTCGCGACCGCCCTTTTGACGGTCTTCCTCCAGTTTCTCGAGACGACGCTCTACCGTCACCATGTCGTGGAGGAGGAATTCCGCCATGACACCTCGGACGTCTCTTGCAGGATCGAGTTCACCATGAGGATGCGGAACTGCGGGGTTCTCAAATGCCCTGACCACGAACAGCAGACCATCCACCTGCTCCAAATGGTTCACCAGTTCGCCAGGGAGTCCACCTCGCCCGGTTCCGATGGTCAAACCGCCGATGTCGGCGTAGGTTACTTTTGTATAGGTGGTTTTCCGAGGACTAAAAATCTTGCTGACATCCACAAGACGCTTGTCAGGAACATCGACCGCCGACGTGTGAACTTCAACTCGATCGCCGCCAGACATTTCTCCGGTGGGCAGATTCGATCTCGTGAGAGCGTTGAAGAGTGTCGTCTTCCCTGAAGAGGGAAGACCAATAATCCCTAAGCGCATAAGTGAGAATACATACTCCCGCTGCATATCCAACGGGAGGTTGTCTTGACCGGTGCAACTGGTTTGTTATACTTGCCGTAAGCCGAAGTGGCGGAATTGGCAGACGCGCGCGACTCAAACTCGCGTTCCT
>CBDVCG010000254.1:0-4116 GCA_965372425.1 uncultured Anaerolineales bacterium | reverse complement strand
GTCGGATTGGATGCATCTCAGTCGATTAGTTCATCCTCACCTCCGGAAAACCCGGAAGTCGAATCGGAGCGCTCGGAACTTCGTTTGGCGATCGAGGGTTGTTTGCAGAACCTGCCTCCAGAATTCCGGACAGTGGCGATCCTGGTCGATGTTCAAGGCTACGACTATCGCGAGACTTCTGAAGTGATTGGAAAACCTATTGGAACGGTTAAAAGCAGGGTTGCTCGAGCCCGCGAGCGATTGAGAGAATGTCTGAAGGCGTATCGGGAACTATTCCCGACCGGACTTCGTCTTGGAGACGAGGGTAATTTGAAATGACCGAAGATCTCACTCGCCGAAAAGTCGAGCTGTTGTCCCTATATCTGGACGGTGAACTCTCGCCTGCAGAAGCGGCTGACACAGAAGCCCTGCTCACGGAAAACGCCGAGGCTCGTCGCACGCTTGAAGAATTCCGCGCCACGCGTATGCTCATGAGTTCACTGCCCGAGATACACCCCCCGCGGAATTTTAGCCTTACTCCCGAGATGGCCGGGATCCGGGAAAAATCAACAGCGTACCCCATCCTTCGGTTTGCAACTGCGATTGCTGCGTTTGGCTTTGTAATCCTGGTTGGTCTGGATGTTCTTGTCAGCGGAGCCACACTGGGGATTCGTGCGCCGGCGATGGAGGCCCAGATGGATTTCGCCGCACCTGCCGCGGAATTAGCGCCGGTCGACGAAGCGATGAAGAGTGTAGTCGAAGATGAGATGGCGCTCGAAGCTCTGGGAGAGCTTGCGGATTCAATCACGACGGGCGAAGACGGTTTTTTCCAGGAAAATGCACCTCAGGAGGGAAGGGCGGTGGTCGAGGAGCCTGCGTCTGAAGAGGCTGAGGGCGAGGCCCTTTCTGCGGAACCGGAATCTCCCCTCCCGTCAGCGACCCAACCCCCACCATCTGTTGGCGAAGGCGAGGATGTGGATATGGCCGCGGGTGATGAATTGGATGAGGCTGCATCTCGGGCTCCCGATGAAGAGGCTCTCCTCCTTGGTCGAGAAGTTATGGACTCCAGGACAGAGATTCCATCCTTCCGTTTCTCACCGTTTTCGATGGTGAGAATCCTCGAAATCTCTCTCGGTCTCGTGATCATCGTACTTGCAGGTCTTACGCTCTTCCTCCGACGCCGATCGTGAATAATTCCCCTGAGAATTTTAAATTCTGTCCACAGTGTGGAAACCATCTGGGGTTGGAATTCAAAGACGGCAGGTCCCGGCCGGTGTGCTCGTCATGTCAGTACGTGCATTTTGCGGATCCCAAAGTTGCAGCATGTGTCCTGGTTGATGTTGATCGTGAGGTTTTACTTGTCCGACGAGCGACCACACCCCATCAGGGAAAATGGGTTTTGCCCGCAGGTTTTGTGGATGCAGGTGAAGACCCTGCTGCAGCTGGCGTCCGAGAATGCCGGGAGGAGACCGGGCTGATCGTACGCATCACGGCTCTCCTCGATGTCCATTATGAAAACTCGCGCCCCGGCGGGGCAGATATTGTTATCGTGTACAAAGGTGTTGTGGAGGGGGGCTCCCCCGAGGCGGGGGATGACGCTGCGGAAGTGGGCTTTTTCCCATCCGACGCACTACCGCCGCTTGGGTTCTCAGTTACAAAGAAAGTTCTCGCGATGTGGCAGCGCCGGATGCTCTCACCCGGTGATGGTGAAAAGGCTGGAACCTCCTGAGTGTGGTATTGGTCGGCGAATAGCTACCTGCAAAGCCACAGGTTTTATGTAGAGTTTCTCCCCCAGTAAACAAAACCCACGGTGTTGTGGACCACGAATGACAATGGATCTGTCATTGCTTAGACGGGTTAGAACCTCCCACAGGTTCCAGACCTGCGGGAGGTTTAGATCTTACGGGAGGTTAACGCGGCTACCTAGATGCGCAGGCCGCGCCTGCGCCCGGATGGTGAACTTCCCGATTCAATATCGAACCTCTTTGACCGATTGGCGGATGAGGGGTGACTTCTACCAGGTGACATTATCCCCGAGGATACCCAAGTTTGTTGGACCATGCCTTGTCCCTGAGTATAATCCGGAGACTGCAACTATCCCCAATCACGGACTTCACTTGAAGGGATGTTCGGATGCAATTTGATGTATTTACTCTTCTCCCTGATGTGCTGGATGCCTATCTGCGTGCGAGCATCCTGGGCAAGGCGAAGCTTGCGGGCTTAATCGACGTCAGGGTTCACAACATCCGAGAGTACGCAAAGGATCGACATCGAACGACGGATGATGAACCTTACGGTGGTGGTGGGGGCATGGTGATGAAGCCGGAGCCGATCTTCGATGCAGTTGAGGATGTTTTGGCAGATTCCCGCGGTGATGTTCCGGTCATCTTGTTGACCCCTCAAGGTCGTCCATTTACACAATCGTTAGCTCAGGATTTCGCCAGGCTCGATCGGATCGCATTAATCTGTGGACGCTATGAGGGCGTGGACGAGCGAGTGCGAGAACACCTTGCGACTGATGAGATTTCGGTCGGAGACTACGTTCTAACCGGTGGAGAGCTCCCGGCGCTCATCTTGATCGATGGGATCGCCCGACTTCTTCCGGGCGTTCTTGGAGATGAAGACGCGGCCTCGAAAGATTCCCATTCTGAACACCTACTGGAGTATCCACACTACACAAGACCTGCGGATTTCCGCGGGTGGGAAGTGCCGGAGGTCTTGCGCTCTGGTGATCACGCTCGCATTGCTGCATGGCGTCGGGAGCAGTCGCTGCTGCGGACCTACTCCCGTCGCCCGGATTTGCTGGATGATGCAGTTCTGGATGAGGACGACCAGGCCTATATCGACACGCTCGTAAATAGAAAAAAAACCAATAGTACAAGGGGGAAATCATGAGCTCTTTAAGAGGGAAAGCTCTACTTTTATTATGCTTTGGCGTCTTCATTTTGACGCTCATAGCATGCGGCCTGCCAGCCGACATCAACATTCCTTTAACCGTAATGCCTGGTGAGACACAGGAAAGTCCCATTTACACTCCCACAGCCGAACCTCCTCCACCAAAGACACTTATCGTTTGTTTAAAGGACGAACCCGAATCCTTATACCTGTACAGCGAGAGTTATTTATACGGAGAGGCGAGTCTGGAGACGAATGCGATTTTCCAGGCAATCTATGATGGTCCGATCGATATCCTCAATTACGAAGTTCATCCGGTGATCCTGGACAGAGTCCCCGACTTGTCTGTTGCGGAGGATGCCAGGATCGAGCCTGTCTCCGTGCTGGAAGGGGACACGTATTTCAATCCTATCACTTACCAGGCCGAAAATCTTAGGTCAGGCAAAACCTACCTTCCCTCCACTTGCCGGAGCAGGGACTGCGCCGAAGTTTATCGCGGTGATGAGGTCGTCATGGATCAAATGACCGTTCAATTCAACATCCGGCCAGATATTCTTTGGGCAGATGGGGAAGGCCTCACCGCACATGATTCTGTTTTTTCTTTCGATCTCGACCAGAACGCCGATACACCAACCACAAAATACATTGTCGATCGAACTTTTAGCTATGAAGCCCTGGACGATCTGACGATCCGTTGGAAGGGAATCCCCGGTTTCCTGGACGCGGAGTATCAAACGCTTTTCTGGTCACCGCTCCCAAGGCACCAGCACGGCGAGTTCTCGGCGTTTGAACTCGCCCGGCTCGAGGTTGCCGCACGAAAACCGCTTGGTTGGGGTCCTTATGTCATTGATGAGTGGGCAGCGGGGAAACATATCCTGCTCGCAAAGAATGAAAACTACTTTCGTGGGTCGGAGGGTTTGCCAAAATTCGATCGCCTCATGTTTCGATTCCTTGGAACGGATTCGACGGCCGCCATCCAGCAACTGCTCACGGGAGAATGCGATATCTTAGACGAATCACTCCTGGATTCGCCCTCGCTCCAGATACTTACGCAATACAGCGATGAGGGACGAATTCAGCTGAGCGTGATCCCTGGTGCGGTGATAGAGAGGCTCGATTTCAACATCTCACCTTCAAGCTCAGATCAGGCGTCGATTTTTTCTGATGCTTCCACGAGATCAGCCATTGCCGGCTGCATCGATCGGGGAGGGATCATCGACGCCCTCTGGGGGGGTTTGAGTG
>CBDVCG010000253.1:0-4123 GCA_965372425.1 uncultured Anaerolineales bacterium | reverse complement strand
GGTGTGTACGTAGGTTGGCTCACGTTTGAACCACGGATCCTCCGCAAACGAATTATCGAAGTTGAATTATAGCGGGGCGAGGCCCCGGCACCCCCTACACGACTCCGCCCCCCCGCTACTGTCCCCCTCCCGCCCATGATGGCCGAGCTTCGCTTTGAAATCATCGATGTCCTCGAAGAAGAACCCGAGCGCCTGCATACCACCGATACGGGCGAGTTCAAGGATGATATGGATTGAGCCAGGAACCTCTTCAACCTCCAGAGTCGAAAACCGTGCAAGCTTCCCGGGTGACATTGAGTCAATTAATGCAGCCGGAACATGCAAATTTACGGGGCGATGTCCACGGCGGCTGGATCATGAAGCTGATCGATGAAGCCGGGGCTCTAGCAGCTATGCGGCATGCCCAATGTCGGGTCGTGACCGTAGCGATAGATCAAATGTATTTTCATGAGCCCATCAGGATTGGCGATCTTGTCATCTTGAATTCCGAAGTGAGCTACGTAGGACGTACTTCTATTGAGACACGCGTGGAAGTCATCGCAGAAAATCCAATCACAGGTGAACAGACACAAACGAACTCCGCCTATAGTGTGTATGTTGCGCTGAATGAGGAAGGTGACCCGCAGCCGGTGCCTGCTCTCATCTCAGAAACCCAAGTCGAGAAGCAGCGGCTCAAAGCAGGAAAAAAGCGGCAGGACTTTCGCCTTGCGCAGGGGAAGAAATCACGGCCGGAAAAATAGACGATGAGTGAATCCATTCGAACATTAACGGATTTGATCTCCCGCACGAGCGCAGATCGTTTCCTCCAAACCCCATCTCCTGAAGACATGGGACTTGCCGAGCACCTTCCCTTCCCCTTTCTTGCCATCGTCGGTCAACGAGAGATGAAACTCTCCATCCTGCTCGCGCTGATCAACCCCAATATTGGGGGTGTGCTGCTCATCTGACCTCGAGGAACCGGGAAGACCACGTCCGTGCGCGGCATCACTGAACTGCTCACCTATGTCCCCCGGAGCCGCTGCAGCTATGGGTGTCTCCCAGAAGATATCACAGCGGGCGGGATCGAAGCGGTTTGTCCGGATTGTGCCAGGCGATTTGGAGAAGGGGAAGAGCTCACCTATCTAGACAAAGTCCGTCTGATTGAACTTCCGTTGAACTCACGGATTGACGATGTCATCGGAGGAATCGACGAACGTGCTGCAACGCATAACCGCCTGCGCCTCGATAGAGGGATCCTGTCTAGAGCTGACAGAAATATTCTTTTCGTCGATGAGGTCAATCTTCTGGACGATGAGATCGTAGACGCCATCCTCGATGCATCGGCGCAAGGCATATTCACGGTTCACCGCGGTCCGCTCACCGCGACTTACAGATCACGCATTGCGCTTATTGGATCGATGAATCCGGAAGAAGGGCGTCTCCGACCACAAATCCTCGATCGCTTCGGGTTGCGCGTCATCGTCAGAGGGTTAGATGAATCAGATGAGCGCCTCGAGGCTTATAAACGATCTATCGCGCACAGGAATAGCCCCCATTTGGTCATCGCGGAACATCAAGACGCCACGCGAGTGGTCAGAGAAGAAATTATCCTTGCAAGAGAAAAGCTTGCTCAGGTCAGCCTCACGAAAGAAGCCGAGGCGTGCGGGTTAAGATATATCAGTGAACTGGGCATCCATTCCCTTCGAGCGGAAATTACGCTCTTTGAAGCAGCTCGAGCTCACGCAATCGCGGATGGGCGTGAGTCAGCGGAGCAAGAAGATGTTCGTAAGGTCGCCCCGATGGCGCTTAGACTCCGGCGCTCAGATTTCATCGAAGCGTACTTAACCTCTCAAATTGGGGAGGAGGAGGAAATTGAGCGTTTGGTAGCGGACACACAGAAGAAAGACAGCAAACAGAAACGATCCAAAGAGAAACGCAAAAGCGCATCATCTAAGTGAAAAATCCCGCAGCGATCTGCGAGGCTTTATTCAAGGGGAAATACCCCCCCCCCGCTTGCCCTTCATCCCTGGGACAAGCTACAGGGTATTCTGGCTCATTCCCATAAGCGTCTTAAGCACAACAGGCCGGCGCTCTGCCGGCCTTTTATGATGTGTCTAGATCATTGGATATGGATCTGTTAGTTAGGAGGTTTTCAGCCCCGTATCGATGAAGACGACCGCCTCGCCCACTGTGGTGATTTTCTGAGCATCCTCATCCGAGATTTCTCCCCCGAATTTTTCTTCGAATGCCATAATCAATTCCACAAGATCGAGGGAATCGGCCTCAAGATCTTCACGAAAACGAGCCTCAGGTGTAATCTTGGATTCATCGACACCCAATAGTTCAACTATGATTTCACTCACTTCTTCATATGTTCCCGCCATCTATCGCCTCCTAAATTATTGCAGCTAGAATAAAACCATCAACTAATTTTATCACCGAAATTCCATGATGTTGACACAAACTCGAAGCGTCTGGTAATATGGCGCTCTCTGACTAGGAACACCTCTGTATGAGCAAAGTTACGCCCACATCGCACCGAAAATCCGATCATATCCGCATCAACCTTGAAGAAGATGTCGAGGCTTCGGTCGGGACCGGTCTTGGACAGTTGCGATTCGACCATGAGGCAGTTCCAGAGCTGGATTTCAGCGAGGTCAAGAACTCAACCTCATTTCTTGGGAAACAGCTAGATTCACCGTTGTTGATCTCGTCTATGACTGGCGGGACTTCTGAAGCCGGGCGAATCAATCAAAGACTTGCCGCAGCCGCTCAGTCGCAGCGAATCGCATTGGGCGTGGGATCGATGCGAGCGGTCATCGAAGATCCAGATTTGGCTTCCTCGTTTGATATCAGGAAGACGGCCCCCGATATCCTCCTTTTAGCCAACCTTGGCGCCGTACAATTGAATTATGGCTACGGTATTGATGAATGTCGGAAAGCCGTAGAGATGATCGGGGCCGATGCGCTCATTTTACACTTCAATCCTCTTCAGGAGGCGCTCCAACCCGAGGGAGACACCAACTTTGCGGGGTTGTTGAAGAGAATCGAATCCCTCAGCATGAAGATGGAAGTGCCACTGATCGCCAAGGAAGTCGGCTGGGGCATATCTGGTGACACCGCGCGGAGGCTTATCAACGCCGGGATCCAGGTGATCGACGTTGCGGGCGCGGGAGGCACCTCCTGGTCTCAGGTCGAGATGCATCGCGCCACGACACCCGAAGATGCCGCTACGGCTTCAGTATTTCGAGATTGGGGCATCCCAACTGCAGCAGCCATTCAGGAAATACACGCCACCCTCCCAGAGGTCCCTCTTATCGCCTCGGGTGGAATAAGGAATGGGGTTGAGGTTGCAAAGTGTATCGCCCTCGGAGCAGATATCGTCGGCATGGCGGGACCATTCCTCAAAGCCGCGACAGAAGACACAGATCACGTCGAGCGAATTATCGTTCGTGTCACCAAGGAGTTACGCGTGGCGATGTTTGCGACCGGCTCGAGAGATTTGAAAGCCCTGCGGAAAGCTAAATTCCGGACCTCATAATGACGAACCCCCATCACAGCGCCGATCTCCTTCAACGGATGAGAGTCGACATAAATCGCGATCTGGAGATGGCTCTTGATCGATTGGGATTTCAGGATTCCCCCATTCTTGACGAAATGATGCGCTATCAACTCGGCATTGGATTGACGAAGAAGAGACAGGGGAAACGCATACGACCCTTGTTCACCCTAACCGCCTGTGGCGCGGCAGGTGGAAATTGGCAGCAGGCCCTACCCGCGGCCAGCTCGGTAGAACTCATTCACAATTTCTCCCTTATTCACGATGATATCGAGGATGACAGCGCTACCCGACGGGGAAGAGCCTCGATGTGGAAGAAGTGGGGTGTCCCACAAGCGATCAACACGGGCGATACCATCTTCGCACTCGCTCGTCTGACCACCAAGCGCCTGAGGGATGATGATACTCCCCCGGAGATCATTTTGGATGTACACCACATGCTGGATGAAGCCTGCCTCCAGCTTACCAGGGGACAGCATCTAGACCTGGTTTTTGAATCTGAGGAACATATCAGCACTGATCAATATCTAGACATGATTTTTGGAAAAACAGCCGCTCTTTTCGCAGCTGCTTGTGCGGTTGGAG
>CBDVCG010000252.1:0-4125 GCA_965372425.1 uncultured Anaerolineales bacterium | reverse complement strand
GAGGCATGGAAGAAATCCAACGCCGAGCTGCCTATCTTCAGACTGCCGCTGAGGTGGCGCGTGATGCAACCGGTCTTCTAGATGTCGATGCACTCTTGGCACGGGTCGTCATCCTCATTCAGGAACGTTTTGAGTACGATCATGTTGCTGTGTACCTCATAAGCGAGGGCTCAAACTACGCCCGCATACGACAAGCATCTGGAACTGCAAGTGAGAGATTAATTGATTCGAATCAACAATACTTGCCCGACATGAGTTCAATCATCGGCGCTGCAATGAGTCAGAAACAGTGCTATCTTGCCGACGATGTTTCTATTGACGGGATTTATACACCTCACCCACTCTTACCTCAGACCCACAGCCAGGTAGCATTGCCGCTGATAACCGGAGAAGCTGTCCTTGGCGCTCTCGATCTGCGCCATAACCACCCTCACGGATTCAGTCAAGACGACATTGCTGTATTGGAAATTATCAGTGATCAACTAAGCGTGGCAATCCAGAACGCACGCCTTTTCCGTGAAACGCTCCAAAGAGCCGAGCGGGAGCAAACCGTCATGGAGGTCACCGGGGAAATCAGGGCGAGCGCAGATGTGGATACCATGCTGCAAACTGCTGTGAAATCCATGCGAAGCGCATTGGGCGCTCGACGTGTACGCGTGCGTCTCTTCCATGACCCCATGAAAGCGCCTGACATCGTTGGTGTTGCTCGTACACCGGATACGGATGGGAAGATCGGGGTTGAGGAACCCGAAGACGAGAGAGATTCATGACATACATCATTGCCATCGCGAACGCCAAGGGCGGCGTCGCAAAAACAACGACTGCTCTCTCTCTCGCAGCCGCTCTTTCTGAGCTCGATAATGAGGTGCTAATGATCGATCTTGATCCACACGCCAATCTATCGCTCTATTCTGGGATAAAACCAAACGAGATTGAGCGATCAATCGCGGATGTCTTCCTTGGCAGCGAGACGATCGCATCGGTTAAAATTTCGACACCCATGAACAAGGTTGACATCGCACCGTCAAATCACGAGTTGAATCTGGCTGAAAGCCACTTGATCGTTCGAGAAAATTACGAGCATATCCTCAAGAATTCGCTTGACGGCGTGGATGATTACGACCTCATCATCCTGGACTGTCCACCGACATTGGGTACGCTCACTCGAAATGCCCTCACCGCTGCAGATATGCTCATCATCCCCACCCAGCCAGAATATTTTTCGACGCACGCACTGCGCGACATGCTCTATCTCATCCGTAACATTCGGCAGAGATCCAATCCGATTTTACGTTATCGCGTAGTGGTAACCATGCTCGATCGCAGAAATCGGGTTCACAAAGATCTTGCTCAACACATTCGCACAGCATTTGGTCAAGCACTATTTGATGCAACTATCGAAGTCGACACTCGCCTCCGTGAAAGCGCTGTGATTGGTCAGCCGATCACGACGTATGCGCCGCAGAGCAGATCCGCGGGACAGTATCGAGAACTTGCACTGGAATTGAGGCAGTACACAAATGGATTCGCAAGAAAATATCCGCAACCGTCTTGAATCTTTGTTTGCCGGGATTAAAGAGGCGATTCCACGGACAGGAACGCTCTCCCCAGATCCCCTCGGACAACCAGGCAGCAGCCAGGCCCAGGGCTGGATTTGGGAGACGGATAATGACGGCACATATACATGGTGCAGCCCAGAGGTGGAAACATTTCTGGGTATCTCCCCGGATGATATCCTGGGCAAGAAGATTGACGAAGTTGCATTTGAAGAAGGCGAAAAGTTACGCGCTGCGATCGTCAGCGGAGATGAAATAGAAAGCATCCTCTTAGGCGCTATAGATGTTGAGGGCAGGAAATCAACTGTCCTCATCCACGGAATGCGTCGAGCTTCCCCTTCGGGAGAGATTCTGGGCTATCGTGGTGTTGCCCAGGTCATCGAAAGTGAAGCGCCCCAGGCGGGACGAATGGCCATGGAAGTACCTCTGCCCCCTGACCTGATTGATGCTACCTCCGTGCCCGATTTAGCCCCGACGTGGGGAACCATTATTGGCTATTCAGATGATGGCGTGGATATTAAGCCAATATCTACGCCGCCAGACATGGACATTCTGGAGAGCGATCCACCAAGTCATCGCATGGTGATTCCCCTTCAGGTGCAGGATCAAATTATTGGCGTTCTTGAGATAGACGAGAAAGAAGATGGCGAAAACTGGTCCACTGAGGATCTCGAATTGGCAGAATCGGTTGCTCAAGAGTTCGCGCTTGCCCTTCAAGATACCCGGTCCTTCCAGCTCACGGAACAAGCGCTGGATGAAATGCGTGAAGCCGATCGACTGAAGAGCCAATTTCTGGCGAACATGAGCCATGAATTGCGAACACCCTTAAATTCAATTATAGGTTTCTCTCGGGTCATTCTGAAAGGCATTGACGGTCCTATTACCGAGAACCAGGAAGAGGATCTCACAGCAATATATAACGCCGGGCAGCATCTTCTCGGTTTAATTAACGACATCCTCGACGTCTCGAAGATAGATGCCGGTAAGATGGAGTTAGCCTTCACGGAAGTCGATCTGGCCGAGATCATTCGAGGCGTCATGTCGACAGCCGTGGGTTATGTCAAAGATAAGCCGATTGAATTGATCATCGATATCCCAATAGACTTGCCCAAGGTTCAAGGAGACAATATTCGCATCCGCCAGGTGTTGATTAATCTTGTCTCGAATGCGGCTAAATTTACTGAAGAAGGCCATGTAGGCGTTTCGGCCAGAGCCATCGAGCGAGGCGATCGGCACGAAGTCGTGATCGCCGTATTCGATACAGGTCCAGGTATTGAGCCCGAAGATCAACAGAAAATCTTTGAACCGTTCTCACAAGTGGACGATTCACCCACACGTAAGACAGGCGGCACTGGATTGGGATTGTCAATATGCCGGCACCTGGTTGAGCTTCATGGGGGTCAAATATGGGTGGAGAGCATGCCAGATCAAGGGAGCACATTTGCCTTCACGCTACCCTACCAACCATCTGACGAAGATGAATAGTGTACCGTCGATGAGCAGTCTGGTATTGCCATAGTCATGGCCAAAATCAAATCTGCATTCTCAGGACTTCGTTGTCTGGACTGCGGAGAAATCAACCCCGGTCACGTGCTCACCCAACGATGCCCCCACTGCTCTAGTGGGTGGCTACACGCAGAATACTACCTCGAAAACCCCGATTTCCTTCTTGTCAACTTAAAAGATCGCCCCTTTAATTTATGGCGATATTCTGAACTGCTCCCCCCTTCCAATGTCCAAACAATCCTCAAGCTCGATGAAGGTGGAACCCCATTGATCAGGGCCGAGAGCCTGGGTGCGATGCTCGGAATCAACGAACTGTACATCAAGGACGAGCGCCAGGGACCAACTGCATCCTTCAAAGATCGACAAGCCGCCGTCACGATTGCTGCGCTTCAATCGGAGGGACGTAAAGAAGCTGTTGTATGTTCTACCGGCAATGTGGCTATCGCCTACTCAGCGCAATGTGCTCGAGCCGGGATCCGTCTATGGGCTTTCCTCACAAGCCTCGTACCTGCAGAGAAGATGCACGAGGTCGCCATTTACGGTACGCAAATCGTCAAGGTCACCGGAACATACGATCAAGCCAAACAGCTCGCCGCAAATTCGCCGAAGACCGAGGATTCTTCTTCGACCGGGGAGCCCGAAACGTGCCCTCAATCGAAGCAATGAAGACCATCGCATTCGAAATCTGCGAACAGCTTCCTGTCTATATCCCACCACAGCGGAGATTGTTGAAATCTCCGGACTGGTACATCCAGTCGGTGAGCGGTGGAATGGGTCCACTGGGAGTTTATAAAGGATTTCAAGAGTTCAGGGACGCAGGACTTTGTTCAAGTGTCCCAAAAATGGGCATTATTCAGACCGAAGGCTGCGCCCCCATGGTGCGAGCCTGGAAAGCCGGGAAGACCACAGCAGACCCGGTCACAGTGCCAAGGACCTACATCACCACGCTCACGACTGGTGATCCTGGGCGATCCTATACACAGTTGCGAGAAATCATGACCGAGGATTCAGGTGGTGTGATGGAAAGTGTCTCCGACGAGGAGACGTTTCGGGCAATCCACCT
>CBDVCG010000251.1:0-4126 GCA_965372425.1 uncultured Anaerolineales bacterium | reverse complement strand
GAACCGTGAAGTCTGTGCTCCATCCGTAATAACGGATCTTGCCCTCGGAAACCAGATCCTCCAGGACATCACGAACCTCCGCCCCTTTTTCTGCGTCATAATCATTCCAATGAAATTGATAGAGATCGATGTATTCGATCTCTAATCGACGCAGGGAGGCCTCACATGCCTTCCGGATGTAATCCGGGCTAGCGCTCGGTCCCTTTACCTGCTTGGTATCTTCGTGAAAGGTATTTCCAAATTTGGTGGCTATGACGACTTGATCTCGTCGTCCTGTGAACGCACGCGCCAGTACCCGCTCGCTGTGGCCAGCGCCGTACACATCGGCGGTATCAAAAAAATTAACCCCAAGATCCATCGCGCACTGGATCGCTCGCAGGGATTCATCATCATTCACCTCACCCCACCCAAGCGGGGTCTCCCCATCCCAAAACGGACCTCCAATTGCCCAGCAGCCCAAACCCATCGCGCTCACTGCCATTCCAGATCTTCCAAGTTTTCGTTCTTTCATGGTTTCAACAATTCTCCAATCTGCTACAAGCGGTGATCAGCTGATCCTACCAAAGCACGCGCAATAGCGAAGTAGATGGACACGTCTCTCATAGAACTTCCACACCTCTTGATGCGGAAGAGACAGTAAATTCAGCATCCCTACCAGTTTTCTCCAAATAGACTTTGTGAATGATTTCTGAGAAGGCCTGGGTGGAATCATCACGGACCAGGGCTACCACACAGCCCCCAAAACCGGCACCTGTCATTCGGGCCCCAAAGCAGACGTCGAGTTGTTGAGCATTCGCCGCGATAGTGTCCAGCGCTGCATTTGAGACCTCGAAATCGTCTTTCAGGCTAAGATGGCTAGCGTTCATTAATCGTCCCATTCCGACGGCATCATTTTGACGCATCGCTTTGGCGGCTTTTAATGTTCGTGCGTTCTCGGTGATTACATGTCTGGCGCGCCGCCTGGTGATTCCGTCGAGCTGATCAGCACGAAGATCATAGTCACTTAGGCTCAGGTCACGTAGGGCAGGTACGTCAAAGAAATTCGCGGCAACCTCACACTGCTCCCGGCGTTCGTTATAGGCTGAGTCACGCAAACCCCTTCGGGTTAAGGTGTCTATGATTACCACGGCAGTTTTAGAAGGAAGCGGGACGACTTGTATTTCCAGCGAACGGCAGTCAATCAGTAGCGCGTGTCCCTCGATCCCACAGGCCGAGATCATCTGATCCATAATCCCACAGTTAACACCAACCCATTGCTTCTCCGCTTTTTGGGCAAGCCTAGCCATCCGGGAGGCTTCCCATGGGAGATCCGACACTGTTGTGAATGCGCGGGCAGATGCCAATTCCAAGGCTGCTGATGATGAAAGTCCGGCGCCTATCGGCAAGTCCCCAACTAGCACGCCATCCCAGCCTCTCAATAGCATGCCTGATTCTTGTAAAACCCATGCGACCCCTTTTACATATTCGATCCAACCTGCTGTTAAATTTCGCAGATCATCCAGCGCAAAGCTGGCCGTCTCTTGGTAGTCTATGGAGTGAACGGTAACACGCTGATCCTTACGTGGTTTGATTCCTAGCCAAAGCGCCTGATGGATTGCCATGGGTAATACGAAGCCATCGTTATAATCAGTGTGCTCACCGATCAAATTAACCCGCCCTGGAGCGCGCACGAAGAAACTAGGGGAGGCACCATAGAGTCGTTCGAATTCCATGTGGTCTCGGTCTTGTAGACTCATCGCAAATCTCAAATCAGAATCAGGAAAATCAAAATAAGATAGTGCGCGAGGCGGATAAATCCTCGAGTAGTCAAGCGGGGCCTTCAGACGCCAGTCCATAGTGCACATCAGAAAGCCCACGCAGTTTGGACGAAGCACTTTCTGCTGTAAGATCGCGTTGTGGCTCAGCCAACATCTCATAGCCGACCATGAACTTCTTCACACTGGCCGAGCGTAAAAGTGGTGGATAGAAATGAGCATGAAGTTGCCAATGCTCCTGGTTATGCTCTCGATACGGTGCACCATGCCACCCCATCGAGTAGGGGAAGGAGATCTCGAAGAGATTGTCGTACTTAGTAAGCAATCGCTTCAGAATATCTGCCAGTGCCGCGCGTTCATCTTGTGATAAATGTGCAAGCTGCATGACATGCCTGCGAGGTATCAATAAGGTCTCATATGGCCAGATCGCCCAGAATGGTACGACGACAAACCAGTGAGTATTCACGACGACTACCCTGGTTTTCTCTCGCTCTTCGGTTTCCAGATAGTCGCAAAGTAAGGGAGAATGGTGACGGGTGAAATACTGTAACTGGTTTGCATCTTCTTTCGCCGGCTCGTTCGGCAGGCTATTCAAAGCCCAGATCTGACCATGGGGATGTGGATTGGAGCAACCCATCAAGGAACCTTTATTCTCGAACACCTGTACCCAAGCGTATTTCCGACCGAGCTCCTCTGTCTGCTCAGCCCAGACATCAATCACTCGACGGATCTCTTCGAGCCTCATCTCTGGCAATGTCAGGTCGTGTCGATGTGAAAAACAGACAACACGGCAAGTTCCAAGAATGAATTCAGAGCTGAGAAGCTGATTCTCTGCAGGATATGAAGCCATCTCGTTTGGTAAAAGAGCAGAAAAGTCATTTGTGAATATATGCGTTCCGATATAGTCTGGGTTCGTCAACCCACCGGCTCGAAGGTTACCAGGGCAGAGGTAACAATCCGGATCGTAACGGGGTTGCTTGTCATGTTCCAGCTTTTCAACTTGTCCTTGCCAGGGTCGCTTCATCCGATGCGGAGATACTAGCACCCACTCGTCTATCAGCGGGTTGTATCTGCGATGTGGAAGTTCCTGAAGAAGATCTACCATTTACAGAAACTCCGGCAGCATTTCACCATGTGCATCAATCAATTCGTCAACGAGGGTGACAATCTGCTCAAGGTCTAACTCTGCCGCGGTATGTGGGTCGAGCATGGCCGCGTGATATATATGCTCGCGCTTTCCAGTCAGTGCTGCTTCGACTGTTAGCGCCTGAACGTTGATGTTCGTCTGCATCAAGGCGGCGAGCTGAGGGGGCAGCGAGCCGATTGGTTGCGGATGCACTCCTTGCCCATCAATCTTGCATGGAACCTCTACACAGCAACCATGGGGCAGGTTGTCGATGAGACCAAAATTCGGGATATTTCCATGGATCACGCGCGGCTTATTGGTTTCTCTACCTAGGATGATATCTGCCGCGTATTCATAGCTGCGTTCGATTTTGAACTCCTCCGTGGGGTCTTCAAATCTCTCACGCAGCTCTTCCCATTCTGTGATTTGTTCTTCACAGCGGCGAATGTATTCGTCGAGCGGAATGTTATATCGATCAAGCACGTCAGGCCTATCTCGCTTGATAAACCAGGGAACATACTCGGCAAAATGCTCACTGGATTCGGTCACGAAGTAGCCGAGTTGCCGGAATACCTCATAGCGAACCCTGTCATCAGCCGGCACGCGATCTTCCTCGATGACTCGATGGACAAGCGGATAAAGATCTTCGCCTTCTCGTTCGAGCCTTAGAAAGAATGCCATGTGGTTAATGCCTGCACACAGACTATCGATGTCTTCCATCGGAATGCTGATATCTCTGGAAAGGGTTTCTAGCGTTCCTTGCACGCTGTGACACAAGCCTATGGAATTGATACTGGTGCCTCTGCTCAATGCCCAGCAATTCATTGCCATGGGATTCACATAATTCAAGAACCATGCATCTGGACAGAGTGATTCCATATCTCTACAAATATCCATGAGCACTGGGATCGTACGCAAAGCACGCATGATGCCCCCAATACCCACAGTATCCGCAATCGTTTGTCGAAGACCATAGCGTTTGGGGATTTCAAAATCGATAATCGTGTTTGGCTCATAACCCCCTACCTGGATCATACAGATCACATAGTCGGCGCCATTAAGCGCTTCCTTACGATCTGTAACGCTCTCGATCTTGGCCTCATTCGAAGATATTTGTGAGATTCTCCGGGCAACGATCTCCGAAGTCTTTAGGCGTTCTGTATCGATATCCTGCTGCCGGATCGTTGAGTGATGTAGCTCAGGACAGCTGAGGATGTCACCTATCAGCTTCTTTGCAAAAACGGTG
>CBDVCG010000250.1:0-4140 GCA_965372425.1 uncultured Anaerolineales bacterium | reverse complement strand
AGCGAGCGGCACCCGGAGTTGTCCACCGATTTCCCTGGCTGTGTCTTCGGAGATGTGCCCGAAACGAGATTGCGCCTCGAGGAGGGCAGGGAGAAGCATCGTGCGGCCAAGCGGGCCGACACCTTCCAGATATTCTGCGTAAGGTTTCTCCGGGGAGTTCACGATGGCGGTCAAAATTCTCCTATCGAGATGCGAGATGGGTTTCGCAAATAAACCACGCGACAAATTTTATCTTGATACCACGCGGAAGTGGGTATGACGAAGATCGTATCCTTTAGCAGCGTAATAATCATCTATGGTCTCTTTCCGAAGATGCAAAACGAGTCGTCGCTTTCTGTGGCAGGTGCCGTTGAAAAACCAGAGACGGCGTGAATCTCTTCGAAGCCCGAGCTTTCGAGCTCTTCATGCAGCTGGTGGATCGTATAATTTCGCAGTTCGGCTGAGCGTTTATGTTGCTCCCGGTATATTACTTTGTCGTCTTCAATGATTTCGTATCGATTTTCCGTATGCCGCAGCTGGGTGCTTGAATCATACGCTGAGCGCTCCCATCGTCTGATTGTTTTGCCATCTTCAAACTCAGGCACTTCGACGACCATCCACCAATCCCCCCAGGCCCCATCGCCTTCTTTCTGGATATGCCAGATGGATATGACAAGCGTTCCCCCGGATTCGAGATGGGCATAAAACCCTTCCAATGCTGCCCGGGCATCATCGAGATCTGGGACAAGCTGGAACGAGCTCGACGGCACGATGATGCTCCGATACTTTTGTGGGAGATCGAGCATTTCCATGGGCTGCACATAGAAGTTCGGACTGAGATTTTGAGCTCTCGCTTTTTGTTCGGCTAACTCCACCATCTCCGGGGATATATCAACGCCATCCACATTCAGTCCGATGGCAGCAAACTCGAGTGTAAGACGCCCTGTTCCACATCCGACGATGAGCCCTGGTTCACCGCTATCCTGGACAACTTCCTGGAAAAAGTCCCGATCCGGAAAACTCATTGTCTCACGCATGCGATCCCAGCTACTTGCAACCATGCCACGGTATTCATAATCCTTTGTCTCCAACGCATTTCTCCAATCTAAACAACTCAAATAACGACGGAATCAACCAACATCTGTATAAGGTCTAAGAAAACAGAAAACCACAGATGGATGCTGTCGTCTTCAATTGAATTAAGAGAGAACGGCTCAAGAGTTCTCTCATCAAGTTGCTATCGATTTTCTCAAGCAGGTCTTATTTTCATCTGAAGGGATCGCCGGTGCCAGCTGCAGAATTATGTGCGGACCTCACCTATGGTCAGGATGATTCAAGCTGCACTTCGATGAGTGGACTGTCCTTGACGAACTTCTCGATCTCGTTCTCCCGGTTCCATTTAACCACGATCTGCAAGAGGAGTGCCCTGCGTTCAGCCTCGTCGAGGATGGGCGTCGCCCTTGCAGGGAAGTCTGCCTTCATACTCTGCTTCAGATGAAATGTAAACGCTGGATTTGCAACGACGTTTGCATACCAATCACGCCTGCCCGGCAGCCCGCTGATGTAAACCGACCCATCGATGTAATGGAAAGCAATCTCGATCTTATGCGGGTCACCCGACTTCCTGCCGGTGGTTGTGATGTCGCAGAGCGTATCCGTCTTCAGGGCGTTTTTTACATCTTGATTCATACCTCACCATGATCCTTTCTCAAGCCTGTGCTCCCAATCGTACTGGATGAGCAGGTCCCATTACCAACAACACACGTGAAGAATTCTATCAAATACTACAGGACAATAAGATGGGAATCTAACCATGGATCTGGCGTGGTTAGAATCGCTTTTGTTTTTCTTTAAGGAACTGTGAGCCGGCTCGGGCGGTGGGTTGAAGTTGGGGAGCTTCTTGATAGCAGCTTCGTTATTATGTCCCTTCGGTACCAAGCAGGAGTGCGATCAGGATCGAGAAGATACCTGCCAGGACCGTACGTATACCAAATCCGATCCAGCTCTTTCCTGAAACACGCCCGAGGAAAACTCCCAGCAAGAAGAGCACTACGAGCGCGACGGTCAAGGATGTGAAATAAACCGTCTGCAGTGAAGGGAACAGTGATGCGAAGAAGAACGGTATCAAAATAATCACCGCGGTCAGGAATGGTGAAACCCCATCCACCAAAGCGACGATGAGTACGGCCAGGCGCGAGGCGCGCCCGATGCGCGTCTCCTTCATCTCGACAAGCGTGACACGGCTCAATTCATCCATCTTGCGTTCGCGCTCGGCAGACTCCGTGAGGTAGGCGCCCCATAATCCTGAGATACCCATGGCCATCGATGTGGAGAGCCCTGTGCTGATGACGATCCGGGTGTTCCCCACGCCGGCTACGAGGTTGCCCATCACCACACCAATGATGGTTAGAGCGCCGTCGAAGGCGTTCATAGCGAAGTACCTTCGGGCGATCTCGCTAATGCCGACCAGGGCATCGAACTCAGTGAAGCGTTGTAAGGCGGAACGTATTGAATTCATTGGTTATGCTCCAAATACCTAGTCCTGCAGCGTGTCGGCATCATCGATGATCTTGCTGCCGGCGACGACCTCGTCGATGGAGTGCACCGCGCCACCTTCGTCGTCGATCAACGCCATTACCTCGGTAACGGGTATGGCTTCACCCTCAATGGTGATTTTGGCATTTTCTACCTTGCGATCAATCTCGTAGATGCTGATGTTCACCGCCGCCACACCCGGCATGTCGCTCAACTTTTGCGCCAGGTCGACGATGCTAGGCTCGTAGGGTTTCAGCGTGTCTAGTACCAACCTGCGAACGTTGCCCATTTGATTCCTCCGAAATATGAGAAGTACCTATTACTGTAATCTATCGCGGGATTGGTTACAACTCTTCAAATAAGGAGCATCCGCACTGGGGGAGCGAACATTGGATTTCTTTCTATGTGAAGATGTTGACGGTATTGGACCTTCCAATGGGAATCGTCTGGGGTTGTGATGAGTCGGATATTACATCATCCACCAATAGACAAAACAACATGGAACGTACGCTGTGCCAGTTCTAGGTATTCCATGTTGCCCCCCTGGAATCACCCATCACCACAGTGCTAGTTGTGATTCCCAACTTTTTCGGTGACAATCTTCCCAACATATTGAGTTATCATTGCCCGACATAATTATATAAGAGTATTTCTGCCCCGAGACGGATGATAACGTAGTGCTGACGTAGCTTCCTAATTATGGAACCACAAGAAGAGGTTCATACGAAGGACTATAACCCTCTAAAAATCAGAATGGCGTTGTTGGCACCATTTCTGATCGCGATCGGGGCCTGGTGGCTATACACCCAGGTGATCGTTCCGCAGCCCTACTATGTGAATGCCGACCCCGAGATTCCCTATTTGATGAGCTCCTTGTCGGTTTTCAATGGGGAGCCATACACTTTTATCGACCACCCTGGAACGCCAATAGAGATCATCGGGTCTGTAATCCTCGGAGCGACCTATCCGTTTGTAGGCAAGATCGCCGATTCATTTACATCGGCACACATCCTCCATCCTGAAACCTTCCTCTTTATTGCCCGTACATCCCTCGTGCTCATGAGCATGGGAACGATGGTTCTTCTCGTGCGGTACACGGTCCCAGGCGATCACTGGACCGACGGACTTGTCGCGGTTGCCGTCGCCGTCCTGTTCTTTGCGATCCATCCCCGCGGGTTTGTATCCATCGTGCGTTGGTCGCACAACTCCTTCAGCTTTCCTGTGGGAACCCTATTGGGCCTTGGGATTTTCTACCTCGTGGTCTACAAGAAGGGAGGGACCACGGCGCAGATCGTTCTGCTCGGATTTTCATTAGGTGTACTTTCGGCCGTACAACTCTACTTCCTCACCTGGGTCGTCGCCGCCATCCTGGCCATGGGCATGTATAACGTCTTGTCAGATCGCGGAGCGAAGATGGCGCTGATTTCAGGTGTCCAGATAGGTGTATCTGCGCTGGGGGGTTTCATCGTCGCGACGCTTCCAATCATCAACCGCTATCCGGAATTTCTCTCATGGATTATTAGAGTGGGCACCCATCAGGGTCGGCATGGAAGCGGCCCGCCCGGATTCATCTCGCTGGAGACAGCGGCTGCGAATTTCATTGCCTTGTGGGGGGAGCTGCGCCTG
>CBDVCG010000249.1:0-4164 GCA_965372425.1 uncultured Anaerolineales bacterium | reverse complement strand
TGGCCGGAAATATTTTAATTTTGGCATGATGACCTCATGAACAAATACCCTTTAATCTGGATAGACCTTCCAGCCGAGCTCTTCAAGATTTGCGGTGTCTACAAGGAATTCATCGACGTCGACCATCATTCCGTTTGCTTCGGCCGCCACTGTCCCATCGGGGAGCCTCAACTCGGCTTTGGTAAAGCTTATGCGTCCTCTCCGCTTCTCGATAACAGCACGGAGCTTGAGCAGTTGACCCGTGGGCACAGGCGCGCGGTAACGAATCTCAAGCTTTGCAGTCATCCGGAATCGATTGGTTTCACCAATCATCGCTGCTCTAGACAACATTTCGTCAAGCATGGAGGCGATGATGCCCCCATGAACAATGCCGGGGAATCCTTCAAAATGCTCGGGAACGACATATTCAGCAACGAGCTCATCCCCGTTTATTTCGTAAAACTGCAGCCCAAGACCATGCTCATTCCCCAGGCCACAAGCGAAGCAGTTTTTTGAATTAGGCTGCTTGATACGAGAACTTTGCATAGACTTTATCTGAGCCTCGTCCATGGATCACTTCCTTGTCTACGATGAGGATGGAGGACAGGTAACGCTTTAGCCTGGGCTGAATGTATCGATCAACAGCTTAATATCGCCGCCCACAGGGTAAAGAATCGGACACGTAGACCCGTGATCAATATATTCCTGAACCTTAGCCCTGGCTTGCTCTGGAGTTCCTGAGGCCGTGATACGCGTGACGAGCTCATCCGAGACAAGGTGTTTCGCTTGCACAATCTGCTCGTGGGTCGCGGGCCAACCGAGAATGGATTGAATCTCATCCACAATGTCTTGAGACACACCGCTGGCTTTGGCGATATGCGGCTGTTGTGCCAGGTATTGCGTGAGGAGCTCCCTGCTGGTGTCCAACGCCTTGTCCTCGTCCATATCAACGGAGCATACAACGAGTTGAGGACGATCAAGATCATCCACGGAACGATTTGCTCTCTTTGCTCCAGCCTCAAGACGCTCCATCGCTTGATTGTTATATTCTGGTGGAACGCAATAGTTCAAGACGACTCCATCTGCGATCTCACCGGTTAGCTCCATCATCTTTGGTCCCGTCGCACCGATATAAACGGGGACATTCCTCGGTTCACGCCGACCGTGGACCACATCCAGCTCGATCCCTTCAACCTGATGAAATTCCCCATGAAATGTCACCTGCTCCATATTTAACAGTCTTCTGAATACTTCGATCGTCTCCCTCATGGCGAGCAGTGGTTTTCGCCGTTCTATTCCCACATTTTTTGCAAGAGGATCCCACCAGGCACCTATGCCGCAAATGATACGGTTGGGAGCGAGATCATCCAAAGTGAGATACGTCGACGCAAGCAAACCAATGTTCCTCGTCCAATTATTAATAACCCCAGAACCAATAGATATCTTCTCGGTGACCGCAGCATACGCAGCCATGGGAACGATTGCATCGCGCACAAGCCGTGATTCTGCCTGCCAGACGGCTTCAAAGCCCTTTTCTTCAGCATACCGAACGTAATCTAATCCTTCTCGTAAATCATGCGCATCTTGCAGATAGAGTGCCACTCGATCGAAGCTCATTCCTGTTCCTCCTCAATTGCACCTATGGAGATGGGGGACTTTTCCTGTCGCAGGATTTCAAGGTCCTCGGGTATGTCCACATCCAAGCCCAGCGAGGGTAGCTCACAAACCTCCACACGTACTCCCGCTTGTTCCGCCCTATCGAGATGACGTTGGAAACTGTCCGGTCCAAAATCATATTCTATCAAACCGGGTGGTATCGCCAGCAGCGCGTTCGTTCCACTGCGGCGCCGGTCCGGGGCGATCACGACGACCGGGGGTTGATCCGCTTTGGAGATTAATGTCTCCACGTCCTGGGGAGAAATTAGAGGGAGATCCGCGGGTAAAACAAGCACGCCCGACACACCATATTGCTGGGCTACGATGGTGGCGCGTACGAGAGCCGGGTTGAGATCCGGCGTTCCCCATTCGGCTACCGTCCTTGCGCCATGCTCCCGAGCCAGGGCCAGGGCTTGAGTGTCTCGACTGACCACGAGCGTGCGCTCGATCCCTGGAACTTCCCCGAGCACATCGAGCAGGTGCACCATCATATCCCGGCTCAGAGTCGTCCTCTCCTCTCGTGACAGCACACTTGAGAGCCTCGATTTTGCACGCCCCAGGGGCTTGATGGGTACGATCGCCCATAACGTCACTGTGTTTCCTCCATCATCGTTCGTGATTTAACGTAATCCAAGATTTCCTCCGCAAGTGCAAGGCGTTTTTCATCCGACGACATCATTGTATCGGTGATCATCACATCGATTCCTGAATCTCTGATCTCACCAGCAAGGTCTTTATCTTTAATATCCAGCACAAAGCCAGTGAGCAGGTCCTGATAATGCTCAGCGACTGCAGCAGCCGAGGGCTCAATTCCAAGTTCCTTAAACATTTTCCCGGCTGGTCCTTTCAAAGCTCGGCCCTCGATGATCGGGCTAACGCAGATCACCATCTTTGACTTCAACGCATCCCGGATGCCAGGGATCGCCAGGATGGGATCCAGGCTCACCCAGGGATTGGAGGGGCACAGGATGACGGCATCAGCGTTGTGTATAGATTCTAATACGCCCGGTGCGGGTTGCGCGGTTTCTACTCCCTTAAAATAAAAGCCCTCTACGACGGGCTGACACGCCCTGGCCACAAAATACTCCTGGAAAGGAAGATCACCGCCCGCAGTCTGCACGATGGTATTGACCGTATCGTCCGTCATGGGAAGCAATCGTGTCGAAATGCCATAGCTTTCGCAGATTTCTTCCGTGATTGCGCTCAGCCTATGCCCTTCCATAAGCCTGTGGGTGCGGAATACGTGGGTGGCAAGATCACGATCCCCCAGGCGGAACCAGGTGGGTCCATTCAACTCCTGCATCGCAGCGAGGAAACTCCAGGTTTCATCCGCACGTCCCCAGCCCGTCTCAGGATTCGCAAGTCCAGCAAGTGTGTAAGTCACGGTGTCCAGATCTGGACATATTTTTAGACCAAGGTGTACAAAATCATCCCCAGTATTTACAACGACGGTCAGCTCTTCTCCACATTCCAGGCGCGCCAAACCGTGAGCGAGTTTTGCACCGCCCACACCACCTGCAAGAGCAACGAGCTTCAAAGCCACTGTATTACTTCCTCGGGGGATTTGCGGCTCTTTTTCGGCGCCGGTTTAAGTGGATATCCGACGATGATGAGCCCCTGCGGTTCCCATGCTGGAGGCAGATCGAAACAGGCTGCAACCTCTTCCGGGGCGAAGAGCGGTGCGCACATCCAACAGGCCCCAAGTCCTTCAGCCTCCAGACCGAGCAGCAGATTCTGACCAGCCATCGCCACGCTCTGAATGGCCATATGCCGTTCATGCAGGTTCCGAGGGGCATCCGGGTAGGAATCCATATCCTCCATGGTGAGACTAAGGAGGATGATCGCACCGGCTTGTGTCAACCTTGTGAAAGATTGGTCTGCATCCTTTTCGATCACCTTTTGGTCATCGCCATCCTGGTGGCGTTCTCGCTTCAGCCTCCCCCCCATGGAATTCGCCAGACTGATTTTCTGCTCTTTTTTTGTGATTACGACGAATCGCCATGGCTGGCGATTATGCGCCGAAGGCGCCAACGTAGCATAAGTCAGCGCAGACTCCAGCGCGTTCCGTGGTACGGGCGTATCCTTGAATGCCCTTATCGACCGTCTTCCAGCAACGACTTCAGAGAATGTTTTATTTGAGTCCTTCATCCCATCACGCTGACGGAGATTGGTTTGATGAAATACATCACACGCGTCTCTCCATTGGTTTTTTCGTAGGTCTGCTGTCCAAGATACTTCTTCGCCAAGTTATCGATGTGCGCTCGAGCTCCATCTTCCGTTGATTTCACAACAAGACCACGGATTTGAACATAGCGATATGTCGACTCCGGATCAAGGATAACCAGGGCCACCTGCGGTCGAAGAGTCATGTTTTTGTCTTTCACACGCCCACGGGCGGTATTCACCCGAATCAAACCATCATCTGTGTCAAACCATACGGGTGTGGATTGGGGGCTGCCATCCGACATAACTGTCGAAAGTATGGCTATGGCTTTCCGGTCGTCCTGGAGTAGAGCTAGATGTGAGTTG
>CBDVCG010000248.1:0-4169 GCA_965372425.1 uncultured Anaerolineales bacterium | reverse complement strand
TCGGCTACATTGGTCCGCGCGACGCAACCTCGATCATCTACAACGGCCTAAAACGTCTTGAGTACCGCGGGTACGACTCCGCTGGACTTGCAGTCATCGAGAATGGAAACATCGAGATCCGACGCGACGCAGGCAAGCTCGCTCGTTTAGGCGAACTGCTTGATGAGCAGCCAGTACATGGAAATGTTGGTATCGGTCACACCCGATGGGCAACGCACGGCGAACCCAGTGCGAGGAATGCCCACCCGCATATCGGAGAATCCGGGAATGTCGTCGTAGTGCACAATGGCATCGTCGAGAATTATCTTGAACTCCGCGATGAATTGAAGGCCGAAGGTGTTAAGTTTAACTCTGAAACTGACACCGAAATTATTGTCCTCCTCGTTGAGCGATATCTAGCCATGGATCACGATTTAGAGGGGGCGGCGAGGCGAGCTCTGACTCATTTGAGGGGTGCACACGGGATCGTTCTTCTCTCCGTGGATGAACCCGATAAAATCGTCGCAGCTCGCATCGGAAATGCGGGTGGTGTTGTCGTGGGTGTTGGAGAGGATGAGATGTATATTGCTTCGGACATCCCCGCGATCCTTGAATACACACGCAGCATGGCATTTCTTGAATCCGGTCAGATGGTCGTCGTGCGTGCGGATGGATTCAGTGCGATGACGCTTGACGGTGACCCCGTTGATGTAGAAGTGCAAAATGTCTCCTGGGATCCCGTCTCAGCAGAGAAGGGCGAGTACAAGCACTTCATGCTTAAAGAGATCTTCGAACAAGTACGTTCTATAACCGATACGATCGCAGGTCGGGTAGATTTTGAAAAGGGGGTCATCGTACTCCCGCAGTTGAACATCGACCGTGAGATGGTGAAGCGAATGTCGCGGATCGTGATTACGGCCTGTGGAACCGCGGCCCATGCAGGCATGGTGGGGAGGCATTATCTTGAGCGGATAGCGAGGATTCCTGTTCAGGTGGACATCGCATCAGAATTTCGCTATCAAGATCCATTGGTCGATGAGAACACGATCGTGCTGGCGATCAGTCAATCTGGTGAGACGGCAGATACGCTCGCCGCTATGAATGAAGCACGGACTCGTGGGGCGACATTGTGGAGTATCGTGAATGTGATTGGCTCCCAGGCAATGCGCATAGCCGACGGATATATCAGCATGCAGGCAGGGCCCGAGATCGGCGTGGCATCCACGAAAGCTTTCACCGCGCCCCTGATCGATCTCTACATGCTCTCCATCCTGCTGGGTGATATTCGTGGCACGCTGCCTGATAATGACAGGATGAAAATGATCAATGACCTGCGATTGATACCGGATTTGGTGGGGCAGTGCCTCGACCGCACTCATGATATCGAGAAGATAGCCTGGGAGCTCAAGGATGTGAGCAATTGCTTGTATCTGGGACGGGGTATCAATATGCCGATCGCTTATGAAGGCGCGCTTAAGCTGAAGGAGATATCTTACATCCATGCTGAAGCTTATCCGGCAGGAGAAATGAAACACGGACCGATCGCGTTGATCGATGAGGAGATGCCTGTAATTGCGCTTTCTCCTCAGGACCCATGGTACGAGAAGATGATCAGCCAGATTGAGCAGACCAAGGCACGGGGCGGAGTGGTTGTGGCCATCGCTACAGATGGCGATGAATTACTGCCTACGATCGCAGATTATGTGATTTGGGTACCCGAGACACCCTGGTTGATGTATCCCATTACGATTTCCGTCCCGCTGCAGCTGCTCGCATACTACATCGCCGTCCAACGCGGGGCGGACGTCGACCAACCCCGGAATCTGGCGAAGAGTGTAACCGTAGAGTAAGTTTGGGTGAATCGGAGCCGTCTTAAAGGGGGTAAGTGGAAAAATAATATGCGTCTTGCGCGATGACATCGACGCGAGAATACATACATTTACCCTCACCCCATCGATTTGATTATTCGACTTCTGAAGCCGCTGATCTATTCGAGCTAATGAAATATTAACCATGAAAGTGTGGAAGTTTAAAAATCCATTTGACAATATCTATGCATGCGCCAACCTGCAGGGGACATGGGAGTCAAGCACTCAAGAAACAGTATGTCCTGAATGTCAAGCATCAAGGCAGCGACGAATTACGCCCCTAATAATTGAATGGGAAGTAGGATCTGATCAAATAGGTGACTTCACTTGGCCAGGTCTCGGAGCAATTGCGGTAATAGAGAGTTCCATAAATACTCTCTTAAACCGATTCGGGGGTTTTAAACTAGGTCCAGTTAAGATGGTTCAAGATCCAGAAGTAAAAATACCGAAGAAACCATATAAGCGCAATATGGTGCGCGTTTGGTTACCTTATGGTGGGCCGGCATTGTACGAAATATGCGTAATTCGAAAAGCGAATCTAGATATGGCTAGATCAACAGTCCACCTTGAAAAAGCGTGCTCCCTATGTGGAAACAAGATATTGAACGTTAGCGGCATTGAAAGAATATCAATGAAGTGGGATCAAGAACGTGGAGAATTAATCAAGAGACGTATTCCAAGAATTCAGGGTGAGGGGCTATACATTTTGGAAAGTTCACTGAGTGGCGATGAAATATTTATTATTCCCGAATTAAATTATTGGACATTATGCACTGATCGAGTGAAAAAATATATTGAAGATAAAAAATTTAGTAACATTCATTTCTTTGAAATGGGGGAACTGATTTAAACAATTATGCGGATTAACCGGTGTCATTTATTCTTTCCCATTTTGACTCCAAATCAGATAAAAGGCTTTATGTGCCAACTGATCATCGTTAACGTGGCTTTAGCTTGTGTCAAAATAGAAGATTAAAGGGTCGTAGATAGCTTCTCATGGAAAGTCATGTATAGGAGTGCATTGTGTATGCGTCGCATCGGGTCATTGATGAAATCTCATGGAGCAGAAATAGGATCCTGCTCTCGATACACCCATAATCTATAGATAAGAAGAGTGGCTGCCCTTTTCGGACAGCCACTTTTAATTCGTAGGCATGAAGATACAAACGGGGAAGGATTATTTGAGAAAAAGTGCCTCCGTTTTAACGGCTGTAGGCGTCGATCTTGAGGCGGATATCTATTATTTTAGGTGACCTCCGAACTATTCTCCGATAATGATTCGTCGATGAACCGATCCAACTCTTCGGCAGATGACGTAGGCATTCGGCAGGTGAAGGACTGACACAGGTAGGCCTTCGTGCGTCCAGGGGTGACCTCTCGACCTGCCAGGAGTTCAGGTAGATCTGTGGGATGGTCGCTGCCTGCGAGAACAAGATTGGGGAGAAAACGACGGTTTACGGCTTCGATTATTGAGGGATAGTTTTCATCTTTTGGGCTTCCCATGAGTGCAAGTTGAAGCTGGGGTCCAAGCGCAAAATTGATCGCAGTCAACCAACCAGCAAAGGCCGTCGGATGCTGTGATGCTTGTGTTTGCATACCTTCAAGCGCTTGCCAGGCAGGGTCAAGATAGCGGGATTCTCCAGAAAAGGCACCAAGTTTGAGCAGCAGAGAAACGGCGAGGCTGTTGCCGCTGGGGTTGGGTGTATCCTGGAGTGATTTTGGTCGTGAAATAAGGTTTTCATGATCGTCACGGGTATCAAAAAAACCGCCCTTGGGATCGGTGAAGTGGTTGAGAATGACCTCCGCCAGTTCTACCGCAGCCTCATACCAGCGGAGGTCCATGTCAGCTTGGTAGAGCGCAATCAGACCTTCGCCTAGAGCGGCGTAGTCAGCCAGGTAAGCATTGTATTTAGCCTCCCCCCGACGCCATGAACGCTTCAGGCGGCCGTCCTGGATCATGTTCGACAACAAGAATTCGGCTAAATCTTGAGCGATTTGCAGAATGTCGGCTCGGTCCATAAACCGTGCAGTCTCTGCAAGTCCTATCAAAGTTAGGGCGTTCCACTCGGTAAGGACTTTATCGTCCGTTGCAGGTCGTGCGCGTGTCTCGCGAATTTTTAGGAGCTTAGCTTTCGCGTCTGCAACCAGTGCCTCGAACGACTCGCGATCCAGGTCCCGACCCGTGATGAAATCCTCGGAGAGACTCGTCAGGTGAAGTATGTTTTTCCCCTCAAAGTTACCCTTGTCCGAGACGTCATAAAGCGATTGGAACAGTTCTGAGGTCCATGGATAGTAGAGATCTTCATGGATCTCAATCGAATC
>CBDVCG010000247.1:0-4173 GCA_965372425.1 uncultured Anaerolineales bacterium | reverse complement strand
GGTCAATCCTTCGCTCAACGACCGTGATCCCGAGCGCCTCTCTTGCGAGTTCTATGATCGTCCTTCTCGTGATGCCTTCCAATATATTTTCTGTGACCGGCGGCGTGTAAACCACGTCATCGCGGACGATGAACACATTCATGGCGCTTCCCTCAGAAAGATGTCCATCATTCGTCAACACAAGAGCTTCGTCAAAGCCGGAAAGGACAGCGTCCGTCTTTATGAAAGCCGAATTGATGTACGCTCCGCTAATTTTCCCCCTGGCAGGGATTGCGTTATCGTCGATACGCCGCCAGGATGAGAATGTGACATGCGCGCCTTCATCATGTTTGACATATTTGCTGAAGGGCACCGCGAACATCGTGATTTCATCATCAAGATCGTGGAGCCGCACACCTATGACCTCATCAGCCTTGTAAATTAACGGGCGAATGTAGCAATCTTCCCGATAGTCCTCTTGACGAAGCAGCTCCAGCAGCACTTGTGTGAGGGTTTCAGGAGTATGATCCAGATTTGCCGCCAACAACCTGGCGGAGTTTAGAAGGCGCTTGAAGTGATCGCGTGGACGAAAGACGAATAGCTGCTGTTCATCAGAATTCCAATAACCCCGGAGCCCACCGAATGCCGCCGTTCCATAATTGAGCGCATGTGTGGCTACCCCGACTCTGGCTTCTGAGTAAGGCACTATCTTTCCTTGAAAGTATGCGAATTTAGGAAGGTCCACTTCGATTTGCCTCCTCATGCCATCCTGGCAAGTACAAGATATGATCTACTTGAATCATTATAGACCGCACGTCTGAGCGCTTACAAGCAATCTGCCAAACGTGCGGTCTATAATATACCTACGCAACTTCGATTTCTGTGACCAATTTTACTTTGACTGTTCTGGGTTTGATCATGCACCCAGGGTGGGTCTCACCATTCGAAGAGCTGCGCTCCTTTTTTACGTTTCCCTGAATTCGCCCTCGACGACATCTTCCTCGCCGTCGTCGCCTGTACTATCTGGCGACGGTTCGGCAGCTTCATCTGGGCTGCCGCCCTCTTGGGCATAGAGCTGCTGACTGAGCGCATAGCTCGCCTGCTGAACTTCTTCGGTCAAGCGTTTGATCTCTTCGACATCGTCGCCTTCCATCGATTGTCGGAGCGTCGCAATTTTTTCTTCTATCTGTGTTCGATCTCCCGCCGGCACTTTATCCCCTAGTTCGCGCAAGGCTTTTTCGGCGCCATACGCAAGCGAATCGCCCTGGTTCTTGGCTTCTGCAAGGTCACGTCGTTTCTTGTCCTCAGCTTGATGACCCTTTGCTTCATCCACCATGCGTTCGACGTCTTTGCTGTCCAGGTTCGTCGAAGCCGTTATCGTGACCTTTTGCTCCTTGCCAGTCGCCTTGTCCTGCGCCTTCACGTTGATGATGCCATTCGCATCGATATCAAACGTAACCTCGATTTGAGGGATACCGCGCGGCGCCGGTGGTATGCCATCCAAGCGGAAGCGACCAAGGGTCATGTTGTCCGCGGCCATCGGCCGCTCACCCTGAAGCACATGGATATCCACGGCTGATTGACTGTCATCCGCGGTGGAGAAAATCTCCGCCTTTTCAATCGGGATGGTCGTATTGCGCTCAATGAGCACTGTCATGACGCTCCCGAGGGTCTCTACACCGAGAGATAGTGGGGTGACGTCGAGAAGCAGCACATCCTTCACTTCGCCAGCCAACACGCCGCCCTGGATTGCGGCGCCGACGGAGACCACCTCATCAGGGTTCACACCCTTATGGGGTTCCTTCCCGGTCATGCTTCGAACCAATTCCTGCACCATCGGCATTCGTGTTGCACCACCTACGAGCACAACTTCATCGACATCGGCCGATTTCATGTTGGCATCTTTGAGCACTGCCTTGAAAGGTCCCTTGATACGGTCCACGAGATCGTCCGTCAATTGTTCGAACTTGGCGCGTGTCAGCTTCATAACCAGGTGCCTGGGACCTGACGCATCTGCCGTGACAAACGGGAGGTTGATCTCGGTTTCGGAAACGGAGGACAGTTCGATCTTGGCCTTTTCAGCAGCTTCCCGAAGGCGCTGCAGGGCCTGACGATCCTCGCGTAAATCTACGCCATATTCTTTCTGGAACTCGTCGGCAATCCAGTTCAGGATCCTTTGATCCCAATCGTCACCACCGAGATGTGTGTCGCCATTTGTTGCCTTCACCTCAACGACACCCTCACCGACCTCAAGCAGACTGACGTCAAACGTACCGCCGCCGAGGTCGAACACAAGGATGGTTTCATTCTCTGATTTGTCGAGTCCATACGCAAGAGCCGCGGCCGTCGGTTCGTTGATGATGCGCATCACTTCCAAACCAGCGATCTTTCCGGCATCCTTCGTCGCCTGACGCTGGGAATCGTTGAAGTACGCCGGAACTGTGATAACTGCCTTGGTTACGCTTTCTCCAAGATAGGCTTCAGCGTCCTTCTTTAGTTTGCCAAGCACCATCGCCGAGATCTCTTGTGGGGTGTACTCTTTATTAGTCATGGGGATTTTTACCCGCACGTCCGAACTCGGTCCCTCTACGACATCATAGGAAACCATACCTCGCTCGGTCTCTACTTCATCGTAATGACGGCCCATAAAGCGTTTTATTGAGTACACCGTGTTTTCGGAGTTTACGACTGCCTGGCGTTTTGCAGTCTGTCCTACCAGACGTTCGCCGCTCTTTGTAAAAGCAACGACCGATGGAGCCAAACGCCCACCTTCTGAAGTTGAGATCACCGTCGGATCTCCACCTTCCATAACAGCGACAACACTGTTCGTAGTTCCTAAGTCAATTCCAATTATTTTTGCCATTTATCCATACCTCGCAGTTTTCTTTAGATTACTAGCTCATCTTATGACAAGTGCACAAGAATATTGTTAACAAATAATAATAGAAAAATTAGCTCTTCTCTCATTAGTTTGCATCTTGAAATCTTACCATCGAATTTCATCGGACTGTTAAAATTCCCTGCACACACCCACATCCTTATAACCATGCGCAGCGTGAGCTTTCAACCCTCACGAGCCCATTCGAAAACAAACCATCTTTGCATGAGGTATTCTCGACGCCAAATCGTAAGATCTGGGCGGAGATCACCGTCTTATGGTTGGAGAGGTGCGTAAATGAGCCAATTAGATGATTTCAGAAAGCAAAAAGATGAGTTCTTCCTGGATGATCACCACAGCCCTCTGGACCCACAACAGAAGCATCACTTCGACGGATTGAAGTATTTTCCGGAGAATACATCCCTGAACCTGGAGTTGGAAGTCGCCCGTTTCGAGGATCAAGAGGTAATCCAGATGCAGACCACGACGGGGGATATCCAGACCTATAATCGCTTCGGGCGGGTGGCTTTTGAGGTTGAAGGGAAACCAGCCGAACTGACGATATTTGAGAACGAGCACGGCTATTTTCTTCCATTTGCTGATTCTCTGGCGGGAGATAAAACTTATGGCGCGGGTCGCTACCTGGAGCCAACGCCTTTACCCGGCGGGAAAATCCACATCGATTTTAATCTCGCCTACAATCCCTATTGTGCCTACAACGAACGCTGGTCTTGCCCTATCACACCAGCGGAAAATCGCTTGAAAGTGCCCGTTCGGGCTGGCGAGATGATCTTCGACGATCATGATTAACAACTGAATATCACCTCTCCCTTATGAAAGAGACCCTCGTGAACCTTGAGTCGATCATCTCGTTGTTAAAAGGGAGGGTCCATTTTCGTTTTCGCCCTCTGTTCGCACCCTTCGAATGGCTATCGTTTACAAGCCGCGTACGCCCGTCTTTCAGAGCCGGGCTTCCTTCCTTCAATGTGGAATTGCTCTTTGAGGGAAAAATTTCAGACCTGAATACTTTTGTCTTCATCGTACGCGATAAAGCGGCAAGGACGGACTGTTGCGAGAAACTTCGCATCAACGCTGCTTTGGACCCGTTGTTAGCACAATGGGTTTAAGGGTGCGGGGGCGGGCTTACACACCCACAGTCTCCCGGTGGGGGACTAATAGGAGGGTGAATAGATAAATCATGAACGTTGTATATGATGACGTTGATCACGAGAATTCAATCTCGGAGGTGGACATGTAAAGTTGGACACTTTTTAAGCCATGTCAAGAGAGACGGAAGGCATTCGCCTTGGAACTCG
>CBDVCG010000246.1:0-4191 GCA_965372425.1 uncultured Anaerolineales bacterium | reverse complement strand
CTGCCGGCCTCACGCTCCTTCTTTTAATTTCACTCTTTTCTATTTTTCAAATCCGGGGAAAAAACGAAGCTCTCCCACCGATAAAACCAGCTTCCGCTGAAACCGATTGGTACGCACTATATTTCTCGGATCCAATGGCACCCGAATCCAGATCACTTCGAGGCGGACCTGATGAGGTCTTTGCCGCAGCAATCAGAGAGGCATCATACTCTGTAGATGTCGCCGCTTATGATTTTGATCTCTGGAGCATGCGAGATGCTCTCCTGGATGCGCATCGGAGGGGGATACTCGTACGATTCGTGACGGATGGAGACCACCTTAAAGAGCCCGAGGTGCAGGATCTTCATCGAGCTGGCATCGAGATTGTAGCTGATCGTGGCGAGCATCTCATGCATCATAAGTTCATTGTCATCGATCGCATGGATGTTTGGACAGGGTCAATGAATTTCACCATCAACGGTGTTTACCGTAATCATAACCACATCATACGAATACGCTCACACGCACTCGCAGAAAGCTATATCCACGAATTCGAGGAAATGTATACTGAAGCTCGATTTGGTGCGCTTTCGCGGCAGGACACGCCAAACACATTTATTGAAATCGGTGATGAACAGATCGAGGTCATGTTCTCTCCGGACGATGGTGTATCGGAGCGAGTCGTTGACCTGCTGGAAGGGGCGGATGACCGCATAGACTTTCTGATGTATTCTCTAACCTTGGATGAGATAGGTGATGCGCTGCTCGCTAAAGCCGAGTCGGGGGTTCGGGTGCGCGGTGTTCTTGATGGTGCTCAAGTGGAAAATCTGGGGGGCGAGTACGCCAAACTTCGCGGCCACGGGCTCGATGTCTGGAAAGACAGCCAGTCGGCGAAACTACATCACAAAGTTATCATCATCGATGAGGCCATCACTATTCTGGGTTCCTACAACTTCAGTCGAAACGCTGAAGAGCATAATGACGAGAATGTCCTCATTATCCACGACCCAGAAATCGCGGCTGAATTCTTGTTAGAATTTGAACGCTTATATAGCCTTGCGGTCCATTAGGCGCAGCAGAAAGCGAGGTCACAGTGGAATACGAGGGAAATTTCTACCTTGGTCGGACCTACGATCTTGAGAACCAAAAGATTAACGATGATCAAGTTCTTTACGATCCTGATGATCTAACGACGCATGGGGTGGTCGTCGGCATGACCGGATCGGGGAAAACGGGTTTGTGTGTGGATTTACTTGAAGAAGCCGCACTGAATGGGATTCCGGCAATCTTGATCGATCCGAAAGGCGATCTCGCAAACCTTCTCCTTCACTTTCCGGCGCTCGCGGCCGAGGATTTTAAACCCTGGATAGACAAAGACCAGGCTCGACGTGAGGGAAAATCAACCCAAGAAATTGCTCGAGACACAGCAAAGCTTTAGCGTGAGGGGCTGGAGAAATGGGGGATTCCACCCGAGCGAATCGTGAAAGTGACGGAATCTGTCGAGTATGCTGTGTTCACACCGGGAAGTGATGCGGGCATCCCGGTCAACATCCTTTCATCTCTGAAGGCGCCTGAGATCGAGTGGGAAGGGAATAAGGAGAACATTCGAGACAAAATCTCTAGCACAGTAACAGCGCTGCTTGGTTTGGTTGGCGTCGATGCGGACCCTGTGCAATCTCGGGAGCACATCCTGCTCTCGAATGTATTTGAAGCGTCTTGGAAAGATGGGCACGATTTTGACCTGGAGGAACTTATCCGTCAAATTCAGAATCCCCCCTTCGAAAAACTGGGCGCATTCGAGTTGGAGCAATTTTACCCTTCCGAAGATCGCTTCAAGCTCGCCATGGAGTTGAACAACCTGCTTGCCTCTCCATCGTTTCAGGCCTGGGTGGAAGGGACGCCCCTGGATATCGCCAAGCTGCTCTGGAACAGTGACGGAAAACCACGTCATAGTGTGTTTTACCTCGCCCATCTACCGGATAGTGAGCGCATGTTCTTCGTGACCTTGCTCCTCACCGCTGTCGAAGCCTGGATGCGCTCTGAAGCAGGATCCTCAGCATTGAGGGCGATGTTGTATATCGATGAGGTCCTGGGATTTCTGCCGCCTGTAGCTAACCCGCCCTCAAAACCTCCCTTACTGCGCCTTTTGAAGCAAGCTCGAGCATTCGGGTTGGGCGTTTTGCTGACAACACAGAATCCGGTCGATCTTGATTACAAAGGGCTCGGTAACGCAGGGACCTGGTTCGTTGGGAAACTTCAAACTGAACAGGATAAAGCGCGCTTGCTCGATGGACTTGAGAGTATCGTTGCGGGGAAAGGTGGTTTCAAGCGAAGCGAGGTGAGCGATATAATTTCGTCGCTCCAAAAACGTGTATTTCTCCTTCACAACGTCCACGAAAAAGCTCCACAGATTTTTCATACCCGCTGGGCCATGGCTTACTTGCCCGGGCCGATTTCACGCCCTCAAATTGAAAAGCTGAATGAGCTTGTGGGTGCAAAGGCTCCAATGCCCAGCATTTCTACTCGTGCGGCAGCCGCCAGTGAACTTGCGCCCGAATCACAAAAATACGATGACTCGGAATCAGAAAGCATATCCAAAACACGTCCAAAGCCACCCAGAGGTGTGAAGGAATACTTCATCTCCAACGAATTGACAATATCGGAAGCGCTCAAAGAGGCGGGCTTATCTAAAATCACCTACGAGACCAAGGGCACCATTTATCGACCGGCTTTGTTGGCTCAGGCAGATGTGCGTTTCATCGATCGTAAGTCAGGAATCGATACCACAAGAATAATCGCATATCTTGAGCTGCAGCCTGATCGAAGGGGGTTTGTACGTTGGGGGGAGCTTGCACCGAGGGAGGATCCAGTCACGACTCCTGACGCGAATCCAATGGCGAATGCTCATTTTGCAGATCTTGGATCACCGCTCAATGACGCTAAGATGATAAAAGATATTGAGAGGGATTTCATCGACTACATCTATGCCAGCGAATCGATCACACTTCCCTTCAACCCAAAGTTAAAAATCACAGCCACGCCTGAGATGACCGAAGAGGAGTTCATTCAAAAATGCACTGAGGTAGCTCGGGAAGGCCAGGATGAAGAATCCGAGAAGCTAAGAGATAAGTACGAGGCCAAGCTGAAACGTGTCCAGGAAAAAATGAAAAAAGAGGGGCGCGAATTGACCGAAGACAAGGCCGACCATTCTGCGAGGAAACTCGAGGAGATGGCTACCGCGGCCGAAAATATCTTAGGATTATTCACTGGCTCTCGCAGCAGCCGACGTGTATCTACTTCGATGACGAAACGACGCATGACGTCAACGGCAAAAGCAGATGTCCAAGAATCGTTGGATGCCATCGAGGAGTATAAGGGCGATTTACTCGAAATCGCAGAGGAATTGCAGGACGAATTAGAGGAAATCAAGGACCGCTGGAATGAGATAGCCACCGACATCGATGAGAAGATGATCACACCTTACAAAAAGGATATCCATATTGATCTATTCGGCCTCGGTTGGGCTCCGTATTGGCGCATCGTCCTTGAAGGCGAGGACAGTGAAATTCGCGCATTCAAGTAATGGCGAGTGTATGTGACATAGTCCCGATCTGAGGGGACTGTCCTTTTGGGGCAGCCCCCTACGAAGTAGGGCTACCAACCCTTGATCTCCCTGTGAGATCACAATCACCCTGCAGGGGAAGGCCATCGTACCAGATCTCTTCTCGCCTTCTTCCTTATCCTCGTGTCATTTCGAGCGCAGCGAGAAATCCTCCTCACGACCAATTCCTGGATACCCTTCTCTGATCAAAGAACTCGCTTTTTTCCCAATCCAGGGTTCCTGTCATTGAGATTGAAGGGGATTTCTCACCCCCCTCCGGGGGGATTCGAAATGACACATCCATGAGATCTCACATGCGAGTACTTTCATGCGGTAACCGGATCAGCCGCTGCACGACAATCTCAAGAAAACGCCATTCCTTCCCGCCCTATCATTTGCGCTCACAAATCCCGGGGCGATCACGTGCCGGGATAAACCTCCTTTAATTTCGACATGACCGTATAAGGAACGAAGCAGTCCTATCGCAAGTCCTAATCCTCTGCCTCTGAGGAAGGTCGGTGGGGTCGGGATGGTACAGGTTCAGGAAAACTCCAAGGCTCTTCCATTTGTTGTGCGGCATCGGCCTTAGATATACCTCCGCGGTTTCGTAT
>CBDVCG010000245.1:0-4196 GCA_965372425.1 uncultured Anaerolineales bacterium | reverse complement strand
CTCCACCGTGGGTAAACCATAGTCTTCAGGCACATCTTGATAGCGGTTGACGAGTGCGCTCAGATCCTCTGTCTTGACCGAAAACCCGGGTGGAATACCGAGATCGATAAGCGCCCACTCTGCTCGCCCGTCTTTATTCAGCTCCACGCTGACATCCACCTGGACCGTATCATCGACGTGGAGTTCGGTGCGATCATAATGTACGTTGATCGAAACGAGCTCGCCCTCGCCGATGTCACCCTGGGCGATGGCATCCGCCCATGGCAAATAATAGGCACCGCTGATCTGATACATCAGTTCGCCTTTGCCATCCACCTCAATAACGACCTGGTTCTGACCGCCTGGACTGATATCATCGAAACTGACCAGCTGGACAACGTCGAAGTTTTCCGGATGGATGGAGAGCGTTCGTGATTGTCCGCCGTTCAGTGAAACCGTTACGATGGCGTTCACATCTTCCGCACCGACCTTTACAGATTCAAGCATCGCTTTCAGCGCCATCACCGTCGCCTGAGTGCTGTGCCAGGTGCCAAAGCTGTCCTTTTGACGGACAAGATAGGTCAGGGCCGCATTGGCGATCTCGGGGTGCCGGTTCGCACGCAGGAGTGCAAATGCGCCAAGCCCGGTTGTTTCGATGCTGCCGGTTTGGCCTTCGGACCCCATGAACGTTGCCACGTCACTCGACCAGAATGCAGCATCTCCGTCATATTGTGCCATGCTGGCAAGCTCGTCCAGAACTCCTTCCGTGAAGCTGGATATCTCTCCCTCTTGGAGGTCCGCGGCAACGAGGGCATTCGCGACGAGCGTGACGACATATGGATCGTCCGCCTGGACATAGTTTTCCTTGATGTAGTCCAAACCGGATATCACACGACCATCATCGTAGTAGCCAGCTTCTATGAGGCTCCAGACAACGTAGGCTGTGACTGGAAGGCGATCGTTCTGCAGATTTTGCCATGTGTTCTCGTGCACGAGTCCCTGATCGCTCTCCCACGACCCATCCCCGCTTTGCTGGCCCAACAACCATTCTGCAGCTCGCTCGATGATGGCCCGATCGACCTGATACACCTCACTCATGTCCGAGAACTCCTGGAGCCCGTAAGCGGTGAGCATCCTATCTGCGGGAGGGCCGCCAAAGAGACTGAACCCACCTCCGCTCACCTCAAAGGTGGTTAATCGCTGATAACCCAGGTTGATGTAGTCTTCAGCTTTGAACTGCACCTCCGGCGCAACCTGCCCAGTGGTCTTCAGGTAGTCCAGGGCGAGCACATTCGGGTAGGTCGTCGAGGATGTTTGCTCAAAACAGCCGTAGGGCATGCGTAATATGCTGTCAAGACCTTCGACGATCTGACTGACGACACCGGGGTAAATCTTGACATTCAAACGCTGTGTCCCCCGGATCGAGCTCGCTGGGATTTCGATATCTTGTGAAACGCCATTTTCCGGAAGTCGATCGGAGATGCTAAACGTGATCTCTTTGCCGTCCGGGTATACCGTAACTTCTTTCTGGATCGCATCGGATTGTTGTGATCCAAGAGCGGTGACTTTCAAAGCTTTGCGTCCGAACTCCTTGGCTCGGATGCGGAAGTAGACCACATCGATGTCATTGCCTTCGATCGACATTGTTTTCTCTGAGCTGTCAAGCAGCTCAAACCAATCCGCATCCTCGATTACGAGTCGTACTTCCTGAGGATCGGGCAGGTAGTTGAACACCCCGACGGGCACACTGATCTCGTCATTCTGGGTGAGAGCGAGAGGCAGGTCTAAGTCGATGAAGAAATCCTGGAAGACGCGCAAGCCGATTGTATTGGCGCCGAGTCTGCCATCCTGTGTGGATGCGAGCGCGGTAAGACGCCAGGTGGTGATGCTGTCCGCCATCGGGATTTCGAGCTTGAGATGTCCGCCGGGATCGGTGATCACTTCCGGCGCCCAGAACATCGTCTCGGGGAAAAATTGGCGGAGACGAGGCGGTTGACCAGGGGTACCTGCCAAAGCCTCCCCATCCGCTCCCATCTTCTGAGCTTCATCCATCTCGGCATTTATCTCCATAGGGGCAAATGCTTGCATCTCTCCGACGGCGGCAAAATCTCGCATCTCGCCTTCCATCATGGGAGCCCCAGCAGCGAACCCTCCTCCGAAGCTCATCGCCAGGAGTGGGATCAGGAGCCCGACGAAGACGGCCGGAGCGGCGAAGAGAGCTGCCATCCCGCGGCCAATTTGTCGGTCTGCTCCAAAGCCTGCAGCACGCAGGACGTAGGCGAGGGGGATGAGGGTGAAGGCGAGCATTCCCAAGATGAGCACCTTGTCCGTCGGGTTCAGCCCACTCATGGTCGTGGTGAAAACGAGCACACCCATGATAGGGATGACGAGAATGGTGAGAAGCATGGCGGCTCCCAAAGCCCCGTCTTTTTTCACGATGGCGATGATCCCGAGAGCGATAAAGGCTATGATGCCACCGAGACCGAGTAGAACCAGGAGCCACTCTCCGCCATAGGTGAGCTGCTCGAGGAAAAATCCGAGGCGATCGAGTGGCTGGCCGCCCACCCAATCTGGTGTTGGGATGAGGAAGAACAGCAGCGTGAATACAAGTACGAAGGCTAGCATAATTGTGGCTGCGCCAGAGGCTGCCTTATCCTTGATCACGCTGTAGAGCATAAGCCCAACAATGGTGATCGAGACGAGTATTTCCAAGGCAAACAGCGACTGCGCCACGATATTGAAGAACGCGGTCTGTCGTTCGCGTGCTTGCTGTACTTTAAGCTCACGGGAATTTAAACTCAAAGTGAACGGATTGATGAAAGCTGCCGCATCCGCCATCGATGCCTGTGCTGCACCTTCGACGGCTTGTTGCAGGTCGGGTTCGATTTGAGTCGGACCGACAAGGTCGGGGATGCTGAAACCATGGATGTCGTATTTTGGTTGTAAAAGTTCTGCTTCGAGCAGGAAGTAGAGCTTGGCAAAACCAGGATCTTGCTCTGCAAGGGCAAATACAGATTCGTCGACGATGGCGATGCCAAATGCTGATTGTGCGCCCACGCCATCCGTGCCAGAAACCTGGAAGTCAATATTGGCGATGTCGCCCGGCCTGTGAGTTTCCAAATCGGGTGTGATGGTAAGCTCGAGGTCACTGGGGGAGTCTACGATCACGAGACGCGTGTCTCTGGTGATGCCACCCCAGGACAGAATTTTATAGGCGTGCAGTTCGAGCGTGCCGTAGAGGTCGGGTGAGAGATCCACGGCTACCACGCTTCTACCATCCTCAATCTCGACCGTTCGGGTGCTTACGGTCTGGCCTTCACGCACGATGTCCAGGTAGGCGTCCCCCGATGGGGATGTGGTGAGAATTTCCAGGAACATCGTCTCACCAATCTGGTAGGCGGCTTTATCCGGGCGCAGCAGGACCGTCTCTTCGGACCATTCTCCCTCGAGGTAAACATAAGATTCCGTGACATTGCCCTGCTCATCCCGTGCTACGATCTGCATCTCGAGCCAGCTCGACTCGGGTGTGAGGGCATATTCGGCGAGACCGAAGGGTCCGGTTTTAAGGGATACCGATTGGCCGGAAATCGTCAGCGTGAGGGAAGTTTCTGCAGGCGTGCCATCCGGGTAGGATGTTAGTATGTAGAGAATATTCTCCACACCGGGTCGGATCATGCCGCTCTCAGGGATCACGTCGACGATGAGGGTGCTTTGAGATACCGGCATCGAGAAGCTTGAGGATTCGGTGTGCTTGGCGAGATCTGTTACCGAGGCTTCAAGATAGAAACGCCCGGTCCCACCTTCCAGGTCCGAGCCAAGGATGTAATCTGGCAGGAAAAACTCAAATTCAAAAGCACCATCCTCGTCCGTCTCACCTTGAATAGTAAAGACATCCTGCCGTTCGAAATCAAAAGTAAAACCATCGATCTCGACCCCTCCTCCGCTGACTTTCTTACCGAAGAAATATTCTGCATCGATCGATCCAGTGACACGCTCGCCGGGTTTATAGAAACTCTTGTCCGTATTCCAGGAGACCTTGAATTTAGGTAGAACATATCGCTCGACATTTACCATCTTCTCTGAGCTCGTGTTCCCCAACTGAGCGGTGATTTTATACGGACCTGTATTGACCTCGGAGGCGAGCTGGAAATCTACGGAGGCGATGCCATATTCCGATGTCTCCATCTTCTCGCGGAAAACTTTATTTCCCTTGCCAT
>CBDVCG010000244.1:0-4246 GCA_965372425.1 uncultured Anaerolineales bacterium | reverse complement strand
CACTCAAAAGGATGTCGGACCATCTAGAGTTGGCTCTCTATCGGCATCAGTCGAAAGAAGAAGTCAGCAATACGCTGTCCGAAACTGCGTGCCGGCTGGATCGAAACGGTCTCTGAACTCGATTCCCAACGAAGCTGATTGTTCTCATTCAGGTAGACACGCCAGGCATTTTCCGGTGACATCATGGCATCGAATTGTTCGGCCAGCTGCCCGCAAAGTCCCGGAGACTTGATATAAAGACCGTTTTCGGTGTTGATCTCGAGTGCGCGAGGATCGAGGTTCACGGAGCCGACAAAACAGCGTTTCCTGTCCCCCACCAGCGCTTTCACGTGTAACGATATGAAGTCCGAATGAACCGGCGGCACATCGGATATATCACGGACGGCAGGTGATGGGTCATGCCTAAACTCATAAAGCTCGGCGCCGGTCGCCAGAACACGCCGGCGGTATTTCTTATAATGGCTATGGGCAGCTGTGTGATTGTTTGCTCCCATTGATCCGGTGATAATCTTGATCTGTACGCCCTCTGCCGCTAGTTCGTTCATCCTTTCTAACAAACCGCCCGGAATGAGGTAGGGAGTGACCATGATGAGCTCCTCGTGGCTCGGCTCAGAAAGATAACGAAGCATATCTTGAAGGCGATACTCCTCTCCGCCATAGGTGACCGGCTCATCCTGAATAAAATGAGCCTCGCCTGTGTGCATTTGCGATGGAAGTTGCGATAGTTCCTCATCCCACTCTGATCGTTGCATGGGATAAGAGGCGAGAACATCACTCTGTTCGTTTAGATACTCTTTGGCCTTCTCCCGTACCGGCTCGAGTTCCTCAATCCGCGCTTCATCGGACATGGCGCTGCCCGGATAGGAAAGCTCGGTGTTCCAGTATTTGTCGAAGGCGTGGGAGAGTTCCTCCACAACCGGACCCACCACCAGTACATCAAGATCTCGGAAATTGTATTTCTTGCCGAGGCCGAAGTATTCATTCCCGATATTGCGTCCACCAACTATGGCCAGTTGATTGTCGACGACGAAGAGTTTGTTGTGCATACGGCGATTCAACTTTCTGAAATAGAGCAGAAACTCACCCAACCCTCCAAGAGTACTGTCGCGGACTCTGCCGGGGTTGAAAATCTTGATATCAAAGTTTGGATGCCTCGTGATGGTGGCAATCGTGCGGTCCTCAGCAGCCAAGACCAAGTCATCCACAAGCAGGCGCACGCGTACGCCGCGATCGGCCGCCTCGAGCAGGCGGAGGAACAGGAGATTTCCAGTTTCATCATTCTGCCAGATGAAATACTGGGCATCAATCGATTTCGTGGCATGGTCGATAAGTGCCAGGCGCCATTTAAATGCCTCGCTACTGTTCGAAAGCATAAGAAAACCTGACTGCTCAGGTGCATGGGTCTCTGCAAATTTCGATGAGACCTGTGAGAGCACCCCGGAGGGCGCCGCCGGCAACGAGTAAACATCTGGGGTTGGCGGCGGAGGATACTGTAGCGTCGCACATCCGCCTACGAGAAGGACGGCGACGACCAGAAGATACGCGATTATGTTCTTCATAAAGCTCCTCCTTAATTTGGGTCGAGTGTGTCGATTTATGAAGAATTCGAAACCCCTATTAAGACGAATACACGAAAAACCCTAGGGTGATCCGCCAATGAGCTCGGCCGACCTTTCCGGTCACCCGCTCATCGCGCGGTACTCGTTGGGTTTCAGCAGATCGACGAATAGCGCGTCAGGGAAGCGGTGCCACAATCAAGTGGACTCCCCGTCCCGCGGGACCGTAGGTTTCCGCAGAACTCGGTCAGTTATTAACAATGTAACTACGTCCCCCCACCGATTAGTCAGCGACTCAACTCCGTCCCCCTCATTCTTAACTCGCGAGCATTTGATTCGGGATGGGGACGTGGCATCACCGCTTGGTATGATCTATCTTCGCGAGGTGCTCACCTAAGATCCGTTTCAATTCGCGGATAGCCAGAGGGTGCGCATGGACCCCATGATCGGACCGCACGATCTTTTCGGAGGAGGCGCCTTCCAGATGGGAGCTGACGTATGGCACGACCGTGTCAGTTCCACCGGGCGTGTCGGCCGCTTCATGATTACCGATAATTGAGTGGTAGGGGACATGGGGATCGATCGGGATCTCAGTGAGCGTCTGCAACATGGGATTGTCGGGACGCAGGCTGTCAACACCAGTGGGGATGCGTTTGGAGAGAATTTCGTTCATGGCGTCGCTATCCAGACTAAGACTCGAGATTACCTCAGTAGTCAGCGTCGTGGCTACCCTCCTTGCTGGCTTGACAATTGATTGGAGCATCTCGACGATGGGCATTCTGGCCATCTCGGAACCCCGATGGGGCACAGCGATGAAGATAACCCGGCTCACAAACGGCAGCGGTTCAAAAAAGGCTATGCGTTCCAGCATGGAGCGCTGTTCAACCGGGATGTCCAATTCATCGATTGGCTTGTCGAAGATTGTCCTCCACACCCGGTCACCGCTTTGCTGAACCATCGTCTTGGATAACAGCCCACCCATGCTGTGGCTGATGAGCACCATCTGGTTAAAGGCGGGAGTGGTCCCCTCAGGATCGTACGCCCTGCTGATTTCCACCAGTGAGTCGCGCAGAGTGCTGGCGGAAAAGAGAATCGGATTCCCGGTGGCATACCGGAAGAACCACAACTGGTAGCGTTCACGAATCTGAGGATCGCCCAAGAGGTCGTTGAACAGCGGAAGCCACGTTAGCGGGGAGGAAATCAGGCCATGCACGAATACAATCGGGATTTTGCCACTCTGAAAGGGCTGTACCATATACAGACCTTCCCGGCCTACCCACGTCTCAGCATCAAAAAAGGCTTTCATTTTCTCGGGAGGCGGAATGTTATCAATCAGGTAAGCGAGCGGCGTGGTGAAATCCGTTTCCAACGGTGCTGTCCGGTCACCAATACGGATCTCCTTTGTCTTGAGGGGATCATAGGCGAGGTCTTCTCCCCTGTATGTGGGATCATCCCCCTGCACCTGGCTGATGAATGGATCTATCTTGAGAAATCCCGTGGCGGGGCAGGTCAGTTGGACCTTTGGAAGGAAACGATCCTCCTTTTTCCTGTCCTCCAAGGCAGGCGGAGTGTACACGCCAATCAGCGGTACACCAAGGCCAAAGGAGCGGTGGTGTTTGGTGAGGCCTTCAACCTCGAATTCATATGCGACGAAGTACCGATCAAATTCCTCGAGGCGCCACGCCAACTCCGATCGTGTTGCCATAAGCTCCAGATGTCCCCTCAGCAACGGCAGGCGCAGATTCTTTCTATAGTCGATATTCCGATCCCGATGATAGATTATCTGCGCCGCCAACGAGCGGTTGTAGAATTCACATGCCAACCGCGAGTGCGGATGGTAGGAACTCGGCGGCGGACCGAGCTTTGCATCGAAGAGGTAGTTGTAAGCATATAACGTGCAAGACCGGTACAACTTTGCCGCTAAATCGGATAGTTTCGGTGCGCGACGTGCCTCAAGGTAGCACAGTTCCATGAGGGCGAAGAGCGTTTCGCGGTCGGGGCTTTCGTGCAACTTCCGATTCAGTTCAGTCAGCATCGGGATCGGGTCGCGTTCCCAGGCATCGATTAGATTTCGCTGACGAAGAAAGAGCATCGTGCGCTCACTGGGCGAAGCCGAGTTAAGTGCACTGCGGCTCATCTCCTCATATCGTTTTTCGAAATCGACGGGGTGCACACCCATCTTGTGGGCACAACCGGTGAGCACTATCAGGAAGAACAACCCGTAAACAAGACCATAGAGGAGAAAACCCACCGCTGTCATGACCGGTTTAAGACTTTTCTTTTGATTCATTTACTGCTCACTCCATGCGGCCGATAAACTCGTCTAAGTGGCACCACATCTTCGTCTCGTGTTTGGCCCCTTTTATCATCGGAAAGTTCACGGGGGTAATAAACCACTTTTAGGAGTATAGTTTATACATTTGGCGGACGACTAGTCAATGGGGTGAGCTATGCGTTTGATAGGGGAAATATCAGTAAAAAGCGGGACAATCTGCTCAATGAAACGGGGGTCGTTGCTTGAGGAGGGGTCTGTAGTCGGACAAAGGATATTGGCATGCATGGTTCACATGAGTTTTTCGCGTTCTATGTGCTCTCTTCAAATGTAAACTTATCACCAATTTTGGATTAATACATGATTTGGAAAATAAGTTGCAGGCCCGAAAGTTATTTTGATAAGATTAGGTTTCACG
>CBDVCG010000243.1:0-4284 GCA_965372425.1 uncultured Anaerolineales bacterium | reverse complement strand
ATCTCCATATCTGAGGAGATGGGTACGGAGTTTCAGCTCCCTGCAGTTCCGACAATGCGTGTGGGTTCTCGCTTGTTTTCCATCGCCTTGCTCGCGGTGGGCATCTGGGGAATACAGCGGATCGTTTCATCCGACAGCTTTAAGGTGCTTCGAGCAACGACAGCAGGAAATGTACTTATGAAATCATCTCAAATTCGTTCTTTAGCAGCAGTCGAGGGTCAATCGGTTTTTCTCATCGATCCCCAGGCAGTAGAGGCTCGTATTGAGGAGGCACCCGAAGTGAAAAATGCACAAGTAGACATACAGTGGCCCAACAGGGTTGAAATACAAATTGAAGAACGTGAGCCGGTCGTTGAGTGGAATAACGCCGGCAGGATATGGTGGCTGAGCAACGATGGCATCGCGTATGTCCAGCGTGGTGATCGCTCAAACCTCGTACATATCCAGGCTGAGGAACCCGTGTTGAATATCGATGGAGATCCCACTTCTCCAGTCGTGGATCCAGGGCTGCTTACGGCAGCGGCTGTGCTGAGCGAACGACTGCCGATGTCGGGTGATTTAATTTTTAGTAGAGAACACGGGCTGGGGTTTGAAGATCCCGAAGGCTGGATGGCGTATTTTGGGACCGATGGTGATATGACCATGAAGACCGATGTGTACTTAGGGATCGTGGCTAAATTGAAAGAAGATAATATTCTCGCAACCCTGGTCAGTGTCGAGAATCAATCGGCACCATTTTATAAAACGGAGTCACAGTTTACGTGGCAACCATAATCGGTCAAGAAGAATCAATATTCGTCGGAATTGACGTAGGGACCAGTAAGGTCTGTACGCTAGTTGGTCACGCCACGCACTCGGGCAGACAACGAGTCATTGGGGTCGGCGAGGCGCCCTCCCGGGGGATGCGGAAAGGCGGCGTCGTAGACCTTGCAAGTTTATCCCGAGCGATTCGCTCGTCCAAAGACAAAGCCGAACGAACCTCCGGATACGAAATCACTTCCGCACTGGTGAGTCTTTCCGGCTCTCATATCTCGTCGTTGAATAGCACAGCTATGGCAGGTGTGACCGGCCGCACAGTGGACCAGGATGATATGAGTAGAGCGCTCGAGAGCGCCCGGTCGGTTGCTATACCCTATAACCGCAGCATCGTCCATGTTATTCCACGCAGCTATGTGGTCGATGGTCAGGACGGCATCAAGGATCCCGTCGGGATGCATGGATACCGGCTTGAGGTCGAAGCGCACATTGTCACGGCAAGTACAACCGCTTTGCGTAATTTGGAAAAATGCGTTGAGGCTGCCGGGATCGAAGTGGATGGGTGGGTTCTCGGGTCACTTGCATCGGCGGGCATGGTGCTCAGTGAGACAGAACAGGAGATGGGGGTCATGCTCTGTGACATCGGGGCGGGTACGACCGACATCGCCATCTACATCGAGGGCGCAGTGTGGCACACAGCCGTGATTCCTGTAGGAGGCGAACATCTCACTAACGACATTGCCCAAATTCTCCATCTCCCGCCAGAAACGGCTGAAACCGTGAAAGGACGCCATGGTCATGCTCGTCCATCCCTATTGGATCCTAACCATACCTTTGCGGTTCGACCTTTCGGGGAAGAGAGATCCATCCAGATCAAGCGTGTCGATCTGGCTGCGATCATCGAGCCCCGGGTGGAAGAGGTATTCAGTCTCGTGAGGCAGGAAGTGAAGAGGAGCGGCTACGATGGATTGCTCCCGGCAGGTGTCGTGCTAACGGGAGGCACAAGCACGCTCGTCGGTCTGCGAGAGGTAGGCACTGAAGTTTTAGGACTGCCTGTCAGAACTGCCCAACCGGAGAACATGCAAGGGTTGGTAGACCGACTTCGCTCACCATCTTATTCGACCAGCTTGGGGCTGCTTTACTGGGCAAAAATTTTAGAAGAACAAGCACTGCTGGATGGTTACGCCTACCGCATGTTCAACCTGCCCCGCTTGAATCTGCAAGGCGCCACGGAATTCTTTAGAAGGTTGTTGCCAGGATGATGAACACAATTTTTCCTGATGAGACAAAATCTGGAAGGTAACCGTATACGAAGGAGGAGGAAGATGAACCCAATACCACAGATGGAATCGTTTGCAAGGATTAAGGTCGTCGGGGTGGGCGGAGGTGGTAGTAACGCCGTCAACCGGATGATCGAAGAGGGCCTGGCAGGTATTGAATTTGTTGCCGTCAACACGGATGCTCAGGCGTTGCTTCTCTCCGATGCACCCAAGCGTGTTCGGATTGGGGATAAGCTCACCCGTGGACTTGGTGCGGGTGGCAACCCGGAGACGGGTAAGAATGCTGCCGAGGAGTCCGCTGAGGACCTGTATGAAGTCCTCAAGGGAAGCGACATGGTCTTCCTCGCCGCGGGTATCGGAGGTGGGACCGGTACCGGCGCTGCACCTATTGTCGCTCAAATTGCAAAGGAAATTGGGGCGTTGACGATTGGTGTGGTCACCCGACCCTTCACGTTCGAAGGTGCCAAACGTGCACAAGTCGCCGAAGCCGGGATCGCTTCGCTCAAGGAGCATGTGGACACGCTCATCGTCATCCCCAATGATCGCTTGCTCCAAATCGCAGATAAGAAGGCTAGCCTGCAAAATGCATTCAAGATTGCCGATGACGTCTTACGGCAAGGAATCCAGGGCATCAGTGAGTTGATCACCATCCCAGGTTTAATCAACCTCGACTTTGCCGACGTGCGCACGATCATGTCGGAAGGCGGCGCAGCGCTTATGGCTGTGGGCCGAGCTTCTGGCGAGGATCGTGCCAGGGATGCAGCCGAGCAGGCGATTTCCAGCCACCTGCTGGATATCACCATAGACGGCGCCCGCGGCATTCTGTTCAATGTGACCGGCGGGGCAGATCTGAGTCTGTTCGAGGTGAACCAGGCTGCAGCCATTATCAAAGAGACCGCTCACCCCGATGTCAATCTCATATTTGGTGCGGTCATCGATCCGAATATGGGTGATGAGCTGCGTGTGACCGTCATCGCCACTGGCTTTGACAGTTCTGGGGGACCACGTCGTAGACCGAGACGAGCCCGCAACCGCACCGAAGCCAATGTCACAGCTAAGGTTGACGCTGAGGCCATCCCCGTAGAGGAATTTCAGCCGCAGGTTTTTGACGTCAACGATCTAGACATCCCGGCATTCTTGCGACGCCGATAAGGTGGGTAGGAGACTGCGATCTGGCCGACCGCCCTCCACTCACTCCGCCCCGGAGAACCGTTTGCCGCCCGGATTCTCCGGTGGCCACATACGCACGCAGACCGTCGCCTGTATCCTCCTCCTGGCGCCGGTCTGCTGCTGCGTATTTTAAGAGGACCATGGTACCAATAATTTTAAGGTAAAATCCGAGGCTTTACCCTTGTTCATGTGTTACTCAATATGCTAAAATTTGCTCCCTTGCCCCAAGGGAGCGGGTTTTATAAAGTTTGACGCCAATATCTGGCGTGGAACAACTGTCCTATTCATTAGAGGGTTGTATGCTCTGCCCCTACTGTCAAGATCAACGGACACGCGTGATCGATACGACTCATGATTCCAAGGGGGGGGTGCGTCGGAGGCGTGAGTGTACGGATTGTAACCAACGGTTCAGCACCTACGAAAGGGCGATTCTCACGGCTCCACTCGTGATCAAGGCAAATGGTGCGAGGGAAGAGTTTGACCGCGATAAACTTCTCGAAGGCGTTTTAATCGCTTGTGCCAAACGCCCTGTGTCAGCAGCGGATATCGAAAGGCTGGCAGGTGAGGTAGAGACGAGGATGCAGGATATGGGCAAGGCCGAGATATCCTCCCGCATCATCGGAGATATGGTAATTGCAGGATTAAAAGATCTAGACAAAGTGGCCTACATTCGATATGCGATTGTGTATCTTCGTCTTGATGACTTGCAGGAAATTCAAGACGAGATAGACTGCTTGCTTGAAAGTTAACCTTTCGAGCACCTTTTCGAGGTGGGAAACGACTTGAGTCGTTAGATGTTTGACTGATAGGTATGTTTGGAGGGTGGATGCTGGAAACGGAAAGACGAGACGTTGATGTCGACGTCGAGGTTCATAACCCAATAAGGGAAACGCCCCCGATACCCGAGGATCTACTTCCTCCGGAATTGGGAAAGAACGCCCAGACCGTATTAGGCAAGCGGTATCTACGGCGTGGGGAAGACGGCGAGCCGATCGAACGGATCGAGGAGATGTTTTGGCGAGTCGCTTACCACATAGCCCTCGCCGAAGAACCCCGGGAAATCGAAGTCGAGACGGTC
>CBDVCG010000242.1:0-4285 GCA_965372425.1 uncultured Anaerolineales bacterium | reverse complement strand
CTGAGGTCTCTAGATTCTACAAGGCCCGGATCATCATCCTGGATCCCGTATGCCCCAGCTTTATCCATCGGAGATCCAGAAGCCACATAATTCTCGATCTCCGTGTCCGTGTATGCCCGCATGGGCACGTTCGTGGTGCAGCTTTCATGAATCTGACGTCTGGCATGACGATCCACAAGCACCAGTGATGTGATGACATCATGTCGACCATTGCGAAGATGCATAAGCATGTCCACGGCATCTTGCTGGGTTTCTGGTTTCCCCAGGATATCGTTGTTGTTAATCACAACGGTGTCCGCTGCGAGGACCAGGCTATTCTCTGGAGCATATTTAAGTGCTTCAGAAGCTTTTTCATACGCTATCTGCTGTGCCAACTTGAAGGGGGGACCTTTAATATAGGAGGTTTCATCCACGGTCACCGGTCGAATCTCGAACGCCAGTCCAGTTAATTCCAATAATTCCTTCCTGCGTGGAGAAGCCGAGGCCAGAATAAGAGGAACCTCACCCAAATCCGGGTTTTCCTGCAAACCGTTTTGATCCGTCATCTGGCGAATTCTAACATAGGCTTATTTTTGTGCGAATGAACGCATCATGAGTACCTTGAAGTCCTAATTCGATCAAACTAGAAGGTCAGAACATGCCTGTGCAATGGTAAAATCGCTCTACGATGGATCTCTTTGATCACGCGATGAGGGAACAAATCGCCAGCGAGGCGCCTCTGGCGGCTCGCATGCGTCCAGGTACTCTCGATGAGTTTGAAGGCCAGGAAGATATTATCGGTGAAGGTCGACTCTTGCGGCGTGCAATCGAAGCCGATCGTCTCTTCTCTTCCATCCTCCTCTGGGGACCACCCGGGACTGGGAAAACCACCCTCGCCATGATCATTGCTAACACAACACAATCTCACTTCGTGACCCTCTCGGCAGTCCTAGCAGGGAAACCCGAGCTGCGTAAAGTGCTTCAAGCAGCCCAGGACCGCCGCAAAATGTACCAGAAGAAGACGATCCTTTTCGTAGACGAGGTGCATCGTTGGAACAAAGCCCAGCAGGATGCCCTGCTCCCCCATGTCGAAAACGGCGCAATCACCCTCATCGGAGCGACAACCGAGAATCCCTACTTTGAGGTGATCAGCGCCCTCGTATCTCGCTCCCGCATCTTTCAACTCCGCCCTCTCGATGACGAGCAGGTTGAACGCATCATCGAACGGGCAATCGCAGATTCAAAATCCGGCTTTGGCAACCGCGTGATCGAGATCGATTCCGACGCAAAAGACCATCTCGTCCGAGTCGCAAGCGGGGACGCTCGAAATGCACTTAATGCCCTTGAACTCGCCGTTGAGACGACCCCGCCAGATGGCGAGGGGACGATCCATATCACCCTGGTCGTGGCCCAGGATTCCATACAGCGACGTGCTATCCTATACGACAAGGATGGTGATGCTCACTACGATACAATTTCAGCCTTTATTAAATCGATTCGTGGATCGGATCCTGATGCCGCTCTCTATTGGCTCGCCAAGATGCTCTACGCCGGTGAAGATCCCCGATTCATCCTACGACGGCTGCTCATCCTGGCATCAGAGGACATCGGATTGGCGGATCCAAGGGGTCTCCTTGTAGCCGCAGCGGCGATGCAATCCTACGAATTTATCGGTCTACCGGAAGGAATCTACCCCATCGTAGAAGCTACGCTCTACCTCGCGTCAGCGCCGAAATCCAATTCGGCTGGAGCGTACTTCAAAGCTTACCAACTTCTCGAAGAGAGGGGAGTGGTGGAAGTCCCCAATCACTTGAGGGATGCCAATCGCGACAGCAAAGCGCTCGGTCATGGTGATGGATATCAATATCCTCACAACCACCCGGATCATCACGTAGGGCAGGGCTACCTACCCGTCGACTTGCTGGGGACGTATTTCTATCAACCGTCGGATCAAGGGTACGAGATCGAGATTGAGAAGCGGCTGGGACGTTGGAGGAAGGCGCAGCTGGAAGCACTAAATCTATCCACCACCGAAGAGGTTGAAGATCTCAGCGACGCACAGATCGCCGCTATCAAACGATTCCACGTGAGTCGTCGGGCAGGGGATAAATGAGGCCGCGCAAATGACCACCTTTTACCTCATCCGTCATGGTCAAAATGATTACGTAGGCGAAGGCAAACTCGCCGGATTGACGCCGGGCGTTCATCTCAACGAGCATGGAAAGGCACAATCGCAAGCCCTCGCTGCACTGCTTTCAAGCGTAAGATTCCGAGCGATTTATACCAGCCCGCTTGAGCGAGCCTATGAGACCGCGCTTCCACTTGCCAATTCCAGAAAAATGGAGCCGATCATGCGAGAGGGTCTTGGGGAAATCAACTGTGGGGCCTGGACAGGCAAGTCCTTGAAGTCGCTCCGGCGGCGGAAGCTCTGGCCAATCATTCAATCAGCACCCTCGCGAGCTGCGTTTCCCGAGGGTGAATCCTTTACGGATGCTCAAGCACGAATCGTGCATGAACTTGAACACATCCGCAGCTCCCATCCCGGGACAAGAACCATCGTCGCCTGTGTGTTCCACTCGGACCCCATCAAACTGGCCATCGCCCACTATATCGGACTCCACATCGATTTTTTCCAACGTTTGGTGATTGAACCCGCATCATTCAGCATCTTCAACATCGGCGAACACGGGGTACACCTTCTCCGCCTCAACGATACCGGGGCGACTAAAACGCCACCTCAGGAATGATATACTTCGAACAACGGTGAAGAATCATTCAACCGACAAAACAATGTCGGGGGTCAACTATGGAAAACATCGAGCACGAATTAAAACCGGTTACCAATCTCACTACAGGAGCGATCGGGTCAACGGGAAAGCGTGTATTTTATCTACAGGGTAGCAACGAGGAAGAAACGATCACGCTTATCGTCGAAAAACAGCAGATACAATCACTTGCCGTGGGACTAGAGCAATTCCTGGCAGAACTTCATGAACGGCTCCCGGACCTCTCCGCTGCCTCTGGTGATTTCATCGAATCCGAAATGGAACTTGAGCAGCCGATCGACCCCATCTTCCGGGTTGGTCATATGGGCCTGGGGTATGACGAGGAAACCGACATGCTCGTGCTGGTGGCGAGAGAGATTCAACCACCGGACGAAGATCCAGACCTGGCCTCATCCGCCCGGTTCTGGTGCACGCGAGCCCAGATGAGACGCATGTGCCTCTGGGGTCTTGAACTTGCAAACCGCGGTCGTCCGATCTGCGGGAACTGTGGGCAACCCATTGATGCGAATGGGCATTTTTGCCCTAAACGAAACGGCCACAAGCATTAAGGTCCCCGTATAGAGTCGTGCGGATCCCCTTTCTCGGAAGACACCCCTTAAGATAATCCCCATGATGTCAAAGGACCACGACGCCATCCTCGATAAGCTAGCCCTGGGTGAACTCACGGTCGTGGGGCAGTTAACCTGGAGTTCAAATTACACTTTCCTTGCACGAGTAAAGGGACCTGGGTGGGAGCTCCCGGCGATATATAAACCCTCCGAAGGCGAATCGCCCCTGTGGGATTTCCCGCAGGGCTCACTTGCCTGTCGGGAACTAGCTGCCTATCTCGTGAGCGAATCCCTCGGATGGGGGCTGGTGCCTCCAACAATTCTCCGAGATAGCGGGCCAGCCGGTCCAGGCTCCCTGCAATTCTTCATCGATGCGGATCCCAATCGCCATTACTTCACATTTAGTAAGACCGAGAAACAAGCCCTGCGCCCGGCGGCAATATTCGATATTCTTATCAACAACGCAGACCGAAAAGGGGGGCATGTATTATTAGGTGAGAAGGACCACATCTGGTTGATCGATCACGGTGTTTGTTTTCATGAAGAGTACAAACTCCGTACGGTTATCTGGGATTTCATCGGCGAAGACATACCGGAGAGCATCTTGACTAGGTTGGATGGTTTCCGGGAGCGACTCACCACAAATGCGGAACTAAAGAAGGGTCTGGGCGAGCTGCTCTCAGCACAAGAGTATTCTGCCCTGGCTGAGCGAGTGGATTGGCTCCTTCAATCCCGCTGTTTCCCACCTCCGGGAACCGACCGTCCATATCCCTGGCCAGTCATTTAGCGTGCAGATGCAGGGATGCATTCATGGAGATAAATCATGAAAGAAATTAAGATCGCGCTGATAGGCTTCGGCAGCGTCGGACAAGCCCTCGACCGATTACTCATTTCAAAGCAATCATTACTGTCCAGGCAGCATAAACTCAATGTAGTTCTTAATTGGATATTGACTGCCCGTCATGGCACGGT
>CBDVCG010000241.1:0-4285 GCA_965372425.1 uncultured Anaerolineales bacterium | reverse complement strand
GGGTTACAACGCGGTGATAAAGTATGCATCATCGGGGATAACGACCCTCAATATTTCTGGGCTCAGTTAGCCATTCAAGCGGCCGGTGGAATCGCTGTTGGCATCTTTACAGATAGCAGCCCGTCTGAGATCCAGTACATAGTCGATCATTCGGATGCCAACCATGTTTTCGCCAAAGATCAGGAGCAGTGCGACAAACTGCTGGAGATTAAGGGACAGGTGCCATCCGTGAAGCGGGTGATCTACTGGGATGATAAGGGCTTATGGGGATATGAGGAGACCTGGTTGATCGGTTATGAGGAAATCCAGGCACAGGGAAGGGTATTGGGTGATTCACAGCCGGACCTTTTCGATCATTCCATTGACGCGGGGAGGGCGGATGATCTGGCCATCTTCTGCTATACATCTGGAACCACGGGGCAGCCTAAAGGAGCCATGATTAGCCATTTTAATCTTCTTGCTGGCTGTGATCTGACGCTTGAGGTGGACCCTCGTTTTGAAAAGGATGAATATCTATCCTTTCTACCGCCAGCTTGGATCACAGAGAATATCCTTGGCCTCACGATGCATCTTCGGACTGGGATGAAAGTGAATTTTCCAGAGGCGCCAGAGACCATTCGGGAGAACCTGCGTGAGATTGCACCTCATGTCCAATTATTCGGCGCTCGTCAATGGGAAAGTCTGGTCGCGATGGTTCAAGCAAGAATGACGGAATCAACTGCCCTTAACCGTTTCCTCTATCGATTGTTCATGCCCGTGGGTTATAAAGTCGCAGACCTTCGTTACGAACAGCACCGTCCAATACGCCCATGGTGGTATTTATTAAACACCCTTGGCGAGTTCGCGGTCTTCCGACCGTTGCGAGATAAGCTCGGTATGACGAGGATACGATCGGCGTACTCTTCCGGTGCGGCCCAAAGCCCGGATGTGATCCGCTTTTTCCGCGCCATCGGTGTAAGCATCAAACAGCTTTACGGGTCCACCGAAGCGGCAACACATACCCTGCATGTGGGAGATGATGTGAGATTCGAAACGGTCGGCATACCTCTGCCGGGGATGGAGATCAGAATTGCTGATGACAATGAGATCTTGGTTTCCGGACCATCGGTATTCCAGGGTTACTATAAAAACCCCGAGGAAACTGAGCGAGCGGTCGAGGTGGATCAGAACGGAGTCCCGTGGTTTCGGACGGGGGATGCCGGAAACTTGGAACCCAGCGGTCATCTGATTTATCTGGACCGCCTGTCGGAGATGATCGCGCTGACTGGCGGAGAACGGTACTCTCCTCAATATATCGAAGGACAGTTAAAATTCAGCCCTTATATTCGAGATGTGATGACCGTAGGCGGATCCGAGAGGCCATTCGTTGCGGCGTTGATCAATATTGACTTTGAGAACGTGGGTCGATGGGCGGAGCGAATGGGATTGGCCTATACGACCTTTATCGATCTTTCCCAGAAGACCGAAGTCTATGGGTTGGTCCGACAGGATGTCGAACGCGTAAACAAGACCTTACCCCGAGCAGCTCAGGTGCGTCGTTTCGTCTTGCTGCACAAGGAGTTCGACGCCGACGAAGCTGAGCTCACGCGCACGCGGAAACTTCGCCGACGGACACTTCAAGAACATTACCATGACATCATCGAAGCGATGTACGGTGATCAGAATGAGGTGAGAGTCAGCGCCACCGTACGCTACCAGGACGGTCGTGAAGGCATCATCGAAACCACAGTTCGTGTGGAATCGCTGGAGACGAAGGAGACAACCGAATGAATTGGCAACTTGTTCCCCAGTTCGCAGTCACTGGCCTGCTGGCCGGTGGACCTATTGCCTTGATGGCTCTGGGATTGGTATTGATATTCAAGTCCTCCTATATCTTTAATTTCGCTCAGGGCCAGCTCTTGTTGATCGGTGCATTACTCACGTGGTGGTTCACCGTTGAAATCGGGCTCCCTTTGGGTCTCTCGATCCTGGTAGCGCTGGTGCTCTCAGCTTTACTTGGATTGCTCATCGAACGCCTGGCGCTTCGACCGATGACGGGTCAGCCGTTGCTGACCATCATACTGATGACGCTTGGATTAAGTCAGGTCTTGCAAGGGTCGGCGCTCCTATTCTTCGGCGGAAGCCAACGGAATTTCCCTCAAATATTTTCCTCAGGAATCCCTTACAAACTTACGACTCCATTCATATTCAATGGTGATCCCATTGTCGTAATCCTGAAGCAAAATTTGGTCTGGTCCTTTCTGATTGCCATCCTGGGTGTGGTGCTCATCGGTGCGTTTTTCCGGTTTACGAAATCCGGGTTGGCCATGAGGGCTACTTCAGAAGACCATGAGCTGGCTCAAAGTGTCGGTCTGCGAATCAATCGAATATTCGGTATTTCATGGATGCTGGCTGCCATCGTTGCAACCGTGGCAGGGGTGCTTCTTGCCACTTCAAGCGGCCTCGATTTGAGTCTTTCCGTGGTCGTTCTGGCCGCATTTCCGGTGGTTTTACTGGGAGGTCTAGAGTCGATTCTGGGAACGATCGTGGGGGCGTTAATCATCGGGCTGGCAGCCGGAATGGTGTCTGCTTCGAAGGTTCAGCTGATTCGCAATACGGCTGAGATCATGCCCTACATTGTTTTACTTTTGGTCCTCCTCATCCGCCCGGAAGGCCTGTTCGGCCAAAAACGCATCGAAAGGATTTAGCTTATGTCGATCCTTCGCCCCGCTGGCGAGTTCGACGACAGTTACGCTAGCGACATGGCAGCTATTCGGAGACCGTGGCAGTGGGCGCTACTCTTTATCTTTCTGGGTGCTCTATATGCCCTGCCATTTTATGCCCCTCAGGGTTTCGTGGCGCTTGTTAATCGGATTGCGATCACGATCATCGCAGTGCAGGGGCTCTATTTACTGACCGGTCTCACGGGCCAGATATCGCTCGGCCAAGCTGCATTCATGCTCGTTGGCGGGTATATCTCAGCTCTTCTTGTCAACAACCTGGGATGGTCGTTCTTCATTTCTGTTCCCTTGGCTGCCCTGGGCGCGGGACTGGTGGGTTTATTCTTCGGTCTTCCCTCTCTGAGAGTGAAGGGTTTTTACCTCGTCATGTCCACCCTTGCTGCCCAGTTCATCATCCCTTGGCTCACTCGAAATGTCTTCCCGGACGTTCTCAACGGCGCACAGGGGTTGAACGTAGCTGTCCCGTCTCTCTTCGGTTTTGAGTTCAATTCCCCCCAAAGTTATTTGTACCTTTCTTTGACTTTACTTATCATGACGACAATTGTTGCCTACAACGTAGGGCGTTCCCGCCTGGGCCGTGCCTTCATCACGATCCGTGATAATGACCTCGCCGCAGAGGTCCTGGGGGTTAATCTCTTCAAGTACAAGCTACAGGCTTTTTTCCTAGCTGCGGCTTTTGCAGGGCTGGCTGGAGCCTTAGCTGCGCATCAAATTCGTCACATCAACTCAGAAACATTCGGCTTGATCGACTCAATCATCCTCCTGGGTATGTTGGTCATCGGAGGGTTGGGTTCGATTTTAGGACCATTCTTTGGTGCTATCGTCGTGGAACTCCTGATCGAGATTGCTACGATTTTAGGACCGGTTTTATCTAACATCTTACCTTCTACCGCATACGGTGCCGTCCAGGCACTGAGACCATTATTCTTCGGTACGATATTGATACTCTTCTTAATATTCGAGCCGCGGGGTCTGGCTTATCGCTGGCAACTGATCAAAGCTGCGTGGCGCCTACGCCCATTTTCACATTAACCCCCAGGAAGGAGGTGCAGTGCCGTCGATTCTATAGCTGAAATATCACGTTAGAAATCGTCGTGGGTCGGCCAAGATCCACCCATCACATCACTCGCTTGAGAAGGAGGAGAACGACCATGCGTAAATCTTTGTATCCAATTATTGCTTTAATCGTGATGGTGTCTGTCATCGTAGGTGCTTGCGCACCCGATACGGCACCTCCGCCCCCTACACCTGAACCTGAGCCCATCGAACCGGCTCCCACCGAAGCACCACCCCCAACTGAGGAGATGCCGGAAGGGCCACCCGATCTGACGGGGGAAACCATCACGCTTTACCATTTCGGCGATCTATCAGGACCCTACGCAGCAATCACTTCTCCGCTGGTCCATGGCGCTGAGGATGCGGCCGCCGCGATCAACGAAGCAGGCGGTATCTATGGCGCAAACCTGGAGGTCAAGTTCGCGGATACAGGCGGCAGCATCGATGAAGCCGTAGCTGCCTATGATCGCTTCACCGGCGCGGATGACAATGCGCTTGTAATGATCACG